>WFUK01000241.1 GCA_015485015.1 Paracoccaceae bacterium
CGCGCCGATGGGCGCTATCATGCGTATTTACAGCCGCCAAGCCGCGATAATTTTGCCGAGTTGATGGCGCAAGACCCGCTCACCGACCAGCTATTGTTGATAAACGGAGCGCGGCTTTCTGCGCCGATCCAGCAAGAGGCGCTGGTGCGGCAATTTTTGCAGGCCAAATGGGATGGCAAGGCCGAATTTTACACCTTGAGCGGCTATCTGGAGCAAACTTTAGCGCCCGACGCCGTGCTTGAGCGGTTTTGGTCGAACCGCCGCCGCCAAGCCTCTGATCCGCGCGCGCCGCAGGAATTGAGCGCGAAAGACACGCAAGCCTTTAGGCAGGATGCGCGCCTGGCATGGAGCTTTATTGCCCGCTATAGCGATGAAAATACCGGTATTTGTGGCGGGACGGTTCAGAGCGGAGAGGGGGAAATTGTCAACCAATGGGTGTCTTTATGGGATGTTGCCAGCCAGTTGCGGGGTATTTTGGCGGCGGTTTCAATCGGGCTGATAAATGACACAAGCGCGAAAAGCCGCGTGGCGCGGGTGCTTGAAAATCTTCCTACGGCACTCATCGGTGGCCGACACCTGCCTCCCGCTCTATTTCGCGCCGATGCGCCCCAGATATGGCGCCAAGAGTTTAATGCCTGCGATACCGGGCGCTTTCTTTTAGCCCTGTCCGCATTGGAAAAAGCCGGATTGGCCACGCCGGAACAAGCCGGAAACCTCGTCGAGGCGTGGGATATTTCCAGCGTTCTGCGCGACGGGCAACCCTATGATTTCAGCAACGGGCGCTGGGAAAATGCCGCCAATTCCCATTGCACGCAATATTCGCGAAACGGGTATATCGCATGGGGGTTTTGGGTGAAATCAGCCTATCCTGCGCTGGAGGATCCGGATAGCGGCGATCAGCGGATCGGATTGCTATATGCGGCTGCGGATATCGGCCATTTCGGCACCGAGCCGCTATTGCTCGAAGGGGTGGAGCTTGGCTATAGCCGCGAAACTGCGTATCTTTCCGAGGTGCTATTTGATGCCCAGCTTTCGTGGTTCGAGCAAACCGGCGACTATAAATCTGTGTCTGAAGCACCGCTGAATTTCGAACCATGGTTTTCCTATCAGGGCTTGAGGGTGGATCGTAGCGGGTCCGATAGCGGGTGATTTCGACCCATTCAAACCTTGCCAGATACACCACAGCCGAATTTTTCGCGCGGGCAGATATTATCAGCGCCAAAGCGGCATTTTTGTGGGTCGCGCTTTATCCTCATACCTATTCCAGCGCGGTGCTGGCCCTGATCAGGGAAAAGGCGCGGCTGGGGGAGGGGGCCGGTTTTTCGGTTGGTATTTCGGGCGCGACCCTGCAGGCGATTCCGAATTACAGCGATGTGAATACCAACGGTATTATCCTCACGGCGATCGCGAAAATATTGCCCTAGGCTTCGGCTGGCGCAAAAGGCACGTTATAACCGCCGAGCTTATCGATATATTGCGAAAGCGGCATGCCGTAAGGGTCTCGCAGATCGGCGCGGCCACCGGATTCGATATAAATCTTGAGCGCCCCCGCCCCGAGCAGATGCGCGGCGGCCAGCATGCCGCTGGTGGTTAGCCGGGATTGTCCGACGGTTTCCCATGCGTAACCATCGATCTCCTGATATTCGATATAGGACCACATCACCCGCATCCAGCGATTGGCGGCGCGATCTTGCTCGGCCTCGTTATTCAAAAAAGCCTCAAGGCTGCGAATGCCGTTTTTGCCGGTCCAGCCGCCGCTGAAATCATTGTCATAGACATCGGAATCCAGCCGCACATAGCCAAGATCAATCAGCGCGGCCTCGCCAAACTGGTAGGCCCCGACAAAATTGAGCGTGTTTACCGCCTGATAATCCCCACCGGATTCCGCCATCCGCAAGGCGATCAGGAAGGCTGCGAAAGTATTGGCCAATAGTGGTTTCCCGATTAGGTTTCGTATCAAATCGCGAGTCGTCTCCCATCTGGAATAGCCAAAAAAACCAAACGAAATGTTAATTTTTCGGGAAACCCGCCATTAAAGCGTTTCTCATACCGCACATTTGAGCTTCGGTCAAATCAGCAAGCGGTTTTGCGTGATTGAATTCAATCAACCACACCTGATTTGGCGGCTCGATTATTGAGGCCCGCGCTGAAATACCGACGCTGTAACGGCTGCAAATGGAAGGTTTCAGAAGTGGTGGGCGACCCTGGAATCGAACCAGGCGTGAGTCGCCTCGAGGGAGTTACAGTCCCCTGCCACACCTTGCGGCCTGTCGCCCAATCACTTCTGTGAGGTTGGATAATCTGCCCGCCTCGCGGCGTCAATGGCCAAATCATCCCCTGCGGAATATTTATGCGGCTTTGCGTCCCTTCCAGAAGGCCAGCAGCCAAGTTGCGCCAAGGCCGATCGAGATAATGCCGTTCCAGCCGGCCATGGAAATGCCAAACAGGCTCCAGGCGATGTCGTCACATCTTACAACCGGCCGCGCCCATAGCGCCTCGACCGTGAGCGGCCCATCGGTGGGCAGTCCTGTGCAGGTATCCGGACCAGTCCAGAGCTTTAGCTCCACGCCCGCATGATAAAAGGCGATGCCCGCCCCCACCAAAACCACAATGCCGCCAAGGGCCGCGATCCAGCGGTTGGGCATAAAATACATGACAACCCCGAGCAGGATCGCGATTTTATGCGGCCAGCGCTGCCAGAGGCACAGCTTGCACGGGGCCAAATCGCCAATATATTCAAACCCCCATGCGCCGAGCATCATCGCGAGCGAGCCAAGGGCCGCCAATAAAGCCAGTTTTTTCATCATAATACCTTTACCATAAGAAAGCCGCCAAGCAGCAGCGAAAGCGCCACCACGAATACCAGCCCGAGCCGTTTTTCAATAAAGTTTCTAATGGGTGTGCCGAACTTCCACAATAGCGCCGCGATAATGAAAAACCTTGCGGCCCGGGCGAGGGTCGAGCTGAGGATAAATACGCCGAAATCAAGGCCGGTGGAGCCGGAAAGAATGGTGATCACCTTATAGGGAAACGGGGTGATGCCCGCGATCAGCACCGCCCAGGCCCCGTATTCGTTATAGGTTTCCTTGAACTGGTCAAACTGCTCGGCCTTGCCGTAAAAATCAAGCAATGGCTGCCCGAGACCATCCATCAGGGAGGCCCCGATATAATAGCCGAACATCCCCCCCAGCACCGAAGATACCGTCGCGACAAAAGCAAACCAGAAGGCGCGGTGGGGCAGGGCGATGATCATCGGAATCAGCAGCACATCGGGCGGAATCGGAAAGACCGAGCTTTCAATAAAAGCAATCAGCGCCAGGGCATAAATCGCATAGCGGGATTCCCCCAGCGCCATGGTCCAGTTATAAAGGCTGCGTATCATTAGGCTCTCCGGTTTCCTTTGCCCATGCAACATTTTAGCGAGGGCGGGTCAAGGGGTGCGCGCTGCAAAACGAATGGAGAGGCGCGGCGAAAGCAGAATTCGGGGGTAAAACCGGCGCTGGCGGATAAATTCACAAATATCGCAGCGCGCGATTGACCTTCCGGCACGGCTTCGCTAAACGAGGCCTGCGTGTGCCCGAGTGGCGGAATTGGTAGACGCAGGGGATTCAAAATCCCCCGCCGCAAGGTGTGCCGGTTCGAGTCCGGCCTCGGGTACCAACATGACATTTTGTAATGTCCAGTGACATCCACTTCATCCTTGTATTTAAGGAAATTAATGAAGGGGCTTGTCCAGCGTGATTTTATAAGATCCAGCGAAATACTCCCAGTGTGAGGGTATTTCTGGGGGTATATTGAAAACCCCGAAAACACGATACCCCCAGCATGACCTTAAACGGCACCAGACTGAGGCACCTTAAGCCAAAATCAAGACCTGCAAAGTCTCGGATTTTGGGGCTGTATGTGGCGGTAACGCCCAACGGCTCGAAGCTGTGGCGCTCCAAATATCGGGTGGACGGGAAGGAAATCTTCTTTCAATTGGAGCAAAACCAAAGCGGAGGACATTATTTGGGAGGCCAAGGGCCTGCGCCCCGCGCCCGTGCCAAGCTAAAGACCCAGAAAAAATGTTGGCCAAGCGGCTTCCCCCTTGGCCAACATAGCTTTTAACGGTGAATAAATAGCCCTCGGCTATTATGTTTCGGTCTCAGGCTCTTCAATGGGTGCCGCACGGAAAACAATCCCGCAATTCTTTTGGCCGCTGACCTGCTCAAGCGCCTCGAATTCGCCCTTTAGGCGCGCCAGTTCTTGCGCATTTGCCTTATCGCCTTTGATGAAAAACAAAGCTGGCCAAAACAGGATCAGGCTAATCGCGGTGTTTCCGGCATCAGCTTCGGCCTGCTGATCCTGAACACCCGCAGCCTGCGCCAAACGGGAAGATACCCGGCTGGCCTCTTCGCCAATCTGCCGGCAAGAATAGTTCTCGTATTGAATTGGCGAGACATAAGCGGCCTCGATATTTTCGCTTGTCGAGGCACAGCCGGCCAATATTACGGCCGCGGCAACGCCGCTATTCAAGGTTTTAACCAACATTCACTCGTTCCTTTATCTTGGACTATTGTTAACCGAATCTTAAATTTTTTCGATTAGGCAGTTTTGCATATTTTCCAAATTCGAGCAATATATAGTTGTATTTTGTATCTACCAATCCACCCATGGTCAAAAGTCCTGCGGCAAACCTTTTGAATGCCTCGAAGCTATTCACTTGCGTAGAAACGGGATGCTGTCGCCCGTCGAGTTCGAGAAACGGCAAAAGTGGAAGCGACAAGGTGTCTAGAAAACTAGGGGCTGTTCAAACCATGAAAACAGATTCACCTTATTTACGCTGCTAACTGGTCAAAATACTGGGACCATGTATCTCGGCCTCCCAAATAATATCCACCGCTTTGGTTTTGCGCGCCCGTTTGCGCAGGCGGCGGTCTTCGGCGATTTGGCTGCGGCGTTTCACGATCGAGGCCAGCCCGCCAAGGGTGCCATAAGCGCCTTTCGAGATCCAGATTGGCAGCGAGAGCAGGGCGGGGGTAACCACCAGCGTCAGCACCGTTGCGATCCCGAGGCCGAATACCACGGCGGTGGCGAGCTGCTTCCACCACAGCGCGGTCGGGGCGTCGATGCTATAGCCGCCATTGATGAAATCCAGCGACAGGCCAAACATCATCGGGGCCAAGCCCGCCATGGTGGTAATCGTGGTCAGCAGCACCGGGCGAATACGGGCCTCGGCGGTGCGGGTGATGGCCTCCAGGCTTGGCAGGTAGCGCTTGAATTCATCATAGGTATCGATCAGCACAATGTTGTTATTCACCACAATCCCCGCCAGCGCCACCACGCCGGTGCCGGTCATGATAAAGCTGAAAGCCTGCCCCATTACCAGCATGCCGATCAGCACCCCCGTGGTGGAAAGCACCACGGCCAGTAGCACCAGCACCGAATTATAAAACGAATTGAATTGCGCCAGAAGGATCACAAACATCAAGCCAAGCGCGCCCAGAAAGGCCGAGCCAAGGAAGGCGGCGGTTTCGGCTTGCTCTTCGGTATCGCCGGTGAAAACCCAGGTTATGCTATCGGGCAGCTCGGCCTCGGTTTCCAGCCATTCGATCAGCTTTGTGGTCTCGTCATTGGCATTTGTGCCTTCGCTCACCCCAGCCAACACCCTGAAAAAACGAGATTTATCGACGCGGTTTATCTGCCCGAGCTTGGGCACCGGCGTGCGGGTTACGAAATTCGCCAAAGGCACAAGCGCTTGCGGGGTGCGCACGCGCAGGGTGTCGAGCGTGGAAAGCAGGCGGTCGTCTTCGGGAAAGCGCACGCGGATATCTATTTCATCATCCGAGCTATCGGTGCGCATAGAGCCGATGGTCAGGCCCCGCGTCACGAGCTGCACCATGCCGCCAACCGAGGCGACATCGGTGCCAAAGCGTCCGGCTTCTTCCACATCCACATCCAGCTGCCAATCAATGCCGGGCAGGGGCAGGGTGTCTTCCACATCCACCAGCTCGGGCAGCGAGCTGAAATAGGTGTTGATATAGCGGGTGGTGGCCACCAGCTCCTCCCAGTTATCGCCCGAGATTTGCAGATTGATCGCTTTGGCGGCGGCGGGCCCCATGCTTTGCTCGATGATCTGGGCGCGGATGCCCGGAATGGCAGAAAGGGCCTCATTCAGTTCGGCGATGATGATCTTGCCCTTGCGGCGCTGGTCCCACGGGGCCAGCTCGATCTGGATTTCGCCGATGGTATCGATGGGCTTTACCGCGCCACCGGAATTGGTATTCAGCCCGCCATTGCCCGCAAAGGCAAAGACATAATCCACGCCGGGAACCGCAGCGATCGCGGCTTCGGCTTGCTGCACCAAACGATCCTTTTCGAGGATGGAAAGATTGCCGCGCGCCTGCACATAGGCCACCGCCCGCTCTGGCTCGGTTTCAACAAAAAACTCCATGCCGTTATTGTTTTCGCTGAATATCGTAAACACGGTAAATACAAAAAATCCGACCAGCCCGATGGTGACCAGCGGCATGACGGGATTGCCGGATATAAAATGGATCACACGGCCAAACATCGTGCGCTTATAGCCCGCTTTTTCGACCTTTTCGCGCTTGATACGCTTGAGGCTGCCCATAAAGATCGCGATCAGCATTGCGCCGAGCGAAAAGCCGATCCCGCCGCCAAGCGCCTCGCCGCGCAGGCCGAAAATTACGGATTGAAAGGTGAACGCCAAGGCGAAAGCCAATAGCGCAAGCCGCAATAACCAATGGAAATGCGCCCGCAAAAAGGCTGAAATGGCATCCATCACCTTGGCGATCCGCCCCACAACCCCGCCCACAACCGGCAGATAAACCAGCGCGACCAATAGCGAGGCCGATAGCACGATGATAATCGTAACCGGCAGCTTGGCCATAAATTGCCCCGCCACCCCCGGCCAGAAAAGAAACGGCAGGAACGCGCAAAGCGTGGTGCCGGTGGAGGAGATAATCGGCCAGAACATCCGCTTGGCCGCCATGCCATAAGCCTTCATCGGGCCAATGCCTTCGGAGACCTTTTTATCGGCATATTCCACCACCACAATCGCGCCATCCACCAGCATCCCCACCGCCAAAATCAGCCCGAACATCACAATATTGGAAATCGCGATATCCATCACGGCCAGTATCGCAAAGGTCAGCAAAAACGAGGTCGGGATGGCAAAGCCCACCAGCAAGCTGGAGCGCACCCCGAGGCTGGCCAGTACCACAATCATCACCAGCGCAATCGCTGTCAGCACCGAGGCCAGCAGCTGGTTCACCATGTTATTCACTTGAGTCGAGTTATCGAGCGAAAAATTCACCTCAACCGCTTGCCGCAAATCCTCGGGCCATTTTTCCAGCTCGGCAGCCAGCGTTTCGCGCACCATGGCCACCGTGTCGATCACATTATAGCCTTTGCGCTTCACCACTTGCAGCGCCACCGTGTCCTCGCCATTAAAGCGCGCGGTGCCTTGGCGGTCTTCAAAGGTCAGCCGGATGTCGGCAATATCCCCCAGTGTGATTACCCGATCACCGTTTCGCTTGATCGGCAGGGAATAGACATCCTGCACCCGATTAAAGGCCGAGGGAATCTTGATGGAATAGGCGCCGGTGCCAAGCTCGACCTCGCCCGCCGCGATCAGCTGGTTGTTGTTATTCACCGCATTGATCAATTCTCCCGCGGTCACGTTATAGGCTTCGAGCTTTAGCGGGTCGATCAGCACTTCCATCATTTCATTGCGCTGTCCGGCAATGCCGACCTCCAGAATAGGCGCGAGGGCCTCAAGCGAGGTTTGCAGGTCTTTTGCCACTTGCAGCAGCTTGCGCTCCGGCACCGCGCCCGAAAGCGCGACGATAATGATGGGGAATTCCGAAAAGTTGATCTCGTTGATCGAAGTGCTGGCAATGCCGTCGGGCATATTGTTTTCAGCATCGCTGAGCTGGGTGCGCACATCCGCCAAGGTGGCCGATTTATCCCAGCCGAATTCGAATTCCAGCGCGATGCCGCCAAAGCCTTCCGCCGCCGTGGCCGACATGGTTTTAAGCCCCGATACCCCGCTCATAGCGGCTTCAAGCGGCTTTACGATCAGGCGCTCGGAATCCTCGGCCGAAATGCCCGGATAAACCACGGTGACAAACAATGCCGGAATATCGATATCCGGTGCGCCTTCTTTGGGCAGCGTGGTATAGGCATAGCCGCCCGCAATGATCGACAGGATAATAAAGGCCAGCACCATGCGGGCGCGGCCCAGCGCCCAATCAACGATACCGATCATGGCTGGTCCGCCTCGCGGGTGACAGAGATCGCCCGGCCATCCACCACATATTCCTGTCCGGTCACAATGACATTGACCTCGTTTGGCAGCCCCGATAGCCAAAAGCCCTCCGGCGTATCGCGCACAATCCGCACCGGCACAAAGCGCGCCACATTGTTATCATCAATCCGCACGCCCAGGATGCCTTCGTTATTCAAGGTCAGCACATGCTGGGGCAGCAGATGCGCCTTTTCACCGGCATAGGCGATGCCGATCTCGGCGGATTGCCCGTCCCGAATGCCAAGATCGGCGTTATCTACCGTTACCTCCAGCCGAAAGGTGCGGGTCAGCGGATCGGCCGAGCGGGCGATAAAGGTCACCTTGCCGACCACCTCGCGCCCCGAAAGCAGCCGCGCGCCCGCCAGCTGCCCGACCTCCAGATTAAGGATGTCGATTTCCGGCACATAGCCCACCAGTTTGATTTTATCGAGCGCCAGAATGGAGGCGCATAAGCCGCCGGGCTGCAATAGCGAGCCGATTTCGGCACTATCGTTTTCCAGCACCCCGGCAAAGGGCGCGCGGATTTTGAGCTGGGTCAGCGTGCGCTCCACGCTTAGCACCCGCGCCCGCGCGCTTTCCAGCGCCGCCGAGGCGGAGATCGCGCTGTTTTCCGCGCCAAAGCCGCTTTGCGCCAGTCTGGAGGCCACATTCTCGTTGGCTTGCGCATTGGCCAGCGCCGCCCGCGCTTCGGCCATCTGGGCTTCCAGCACGCCCGGATCCAGCTCGCATAGCACCTGACCGCTTTCAATCGCGGTGCCGCTGGGCAAAGGCTGCGAAATCACCCTGCCAGAGGTTTCGGCCCGCATATCGATTTTGCGCGCCGCCTGCGTTGTGCCGCGCAGCACGATGCCCGATTGCACCTCGCGCGCAACGCTGTAGCGGGTCACGACCGGCACAGCGGAATTACCGCTTTCGCTAGCGCTGGTCTCCTCCGTTTCGGGGCTGGCTGTATCGGCTCCGGCATAGGCCAGCAGCGCATCGCGCTCCATCACCATGGCATAAATAAAGGCACTCACCAAAAAGGCGGTTAGCAGGTGGAGAATTTTCATCGGTCTCGGCTCCGGAGGTTTCGCAGGCAATGCCGCATTATATTGCGGTTTTTAGCTAAATATGCCCATGGGCCAGCCTTCACAAGACCAGCCGGTCCAATTTCGCGTATTCCCGCAAGGATTATCCTTTGTCTTTGCATACCTTTGCCAGACAGGCTAAGTTGCGCGGAAAGTTTTGCAGGAGAGATAGGTTGAGCGAATCGGATTCATTTATTGACGAGGTTACCGACGAGCTGCGTCGGGACCGGCTTTTCAGGCTTTATAAGAAATATTCATGGGTGCTGGTGCTTGCCGTTTTGGGAATTGTGGGCGGCACCGCCTATAATGAATGGAATAAATCCCAAAGCGAAAAGCAGGCACGGCTGACCGGCGATGTGATGCTGGCCGCGCTGGCCGCCCAGGATACCGCCGCATTGGAAACACTGGCAGCGCAGGATAGCGGCGTGGCGGTGATTGCCAAATTGCAAATGGCCAATCTGCAAGAAGCGGGTGGCGATCTGTCCGCCGCGCTGGAAACCCTGCGGCAAATCACGCTCGATATGGATG
>WFUK01000242.1 GCA_015485015.1 Paracoccaceae bacterium
AAAACAGCGGATCGTGCCTGCCTAACACGATCCGCCATCTAGCCCGTTCGGGTCGCCCAACTGCGATATTTTGTTTCTGCTCGCACTCGCGGCGGATCTGCTTTTACGTCGGGGGGAGAATGTATGCCTGTATGAACCTGCCATATTTTTTTGGTCTAGTTATTCACAACGATACTCTCTCCGTCTGTAGAGATTTTGTAGCATGGGTTTATCTGCCGATCAATGGGTATTTGAACCACTTTATGACACTGGATGCAAAATCCAAGGCGTGAATCCAAAATATCGGCGCGAAAAACACATCATATGGTGGGTGCAAAATATGCAGCCACTAAATAGGGGTGGCATGGCGATACGATTTTTTTTGAACATTTTGCCTCCCTTTGCGATTTTTCAGGCTTCCACCCCGAATCAATGATTCGTTTTGGCCTTGACCGCAAGTAAAATCGGCGTAAAACCTGCAAAATGCCTCGATACGCGCTAAAGCTGGAATATGACGGAAGCCGCTTTAACGGGGCGGAGGATGTATGCGCTACGCTTTGCGCCGCGCTAAAAAATCTCGGGAAATCCTGCACAAACCTGACCATGGCCGAGCTTACAGAGCCGGGCGTGCATGCCAGCAGCCAAATCGCGCATCTTGATCTCGCCTCGGCGGTAAACCCGCTGACGCTGAAATTCGAGCTGGGAGAAACCCTGCGCGGCGCGGCGCTGGCGATAGTAGGTGCCAGCGATGTGCCAACTGACTTTGACGCAGCAGCGGCGCATGAGCGGCACTATACCTATCGGCTGTTTTCGCGCCGTGCCACCCTCACCTATAATAAAGGCACGATGTGGCGGATTGATCACCCCTTGGATATCCGCGCCATGCGCGAGGCCGCACACTACCTTATAGGCAAGCATGATTTTGCCAGCTTTTGCGGCGTGAATTCCGCCAAGCTTACCCTCACCGAACTCAGGATCGAAACCTCGGCCCATTCCAGCGGCACCGAGACCCGCCTGCATTTTCGTGCGCCCGGCTTTTTGCCCGAGCAAATTCGCCGCATCACCGGCTGGCTAGAGCGGATTGGTTCGGGGACCTATCCACCCGAAACCCTGCGTGAATTGCTGGAGCATCCAAAAACCGATCCCGAAGGCCCGATTGCCCCACCGCGCGGCCTTTATCTGGACGAGCTGCGCTATTCGGAATCCATCATGCAAAGCGCGCACTTGCCGCTGGAGCCGATCAAGCATTTGGCGACCGGCATAGGTGCGGCGATGCTGGAGCAAATGCCGCTGCCGCTTTTGGTGATCACCCGCAAGGGGCGCGTGGCCCATGCCAACCAATTCGCCTTTGACCTGCTGCCCGAGCTGACCATCCGCCAGCATTTCTCCAAGATATTCGATGCGCCGAAATTTGTGGCCGCCGTGGAGGCCGCGATTGCCAATGGGCAAACGGGGCGGGTGCGCTTCACCCTTGAGGGCGGCATGGACCGGTTTTTTGTCGCCCATATCGGGCTTTTGCCCTCTGGCTCGGAATTTGGCAAATCGATCCGCGTCATCGTTGCGATCGAGGAGCGCACGACCTTGCTGAAATCCGAGCAGATGCGCTCTGATTTCATAGCCAATGTCAGCCACGAGCTGCGCACCCCGCTGGCGACGATTATCGGCTATATCGAAACCCTGCAAGGCCACGCCAAGGAAGACCCCGAGGCGCGGGAGCGGTTTTTGCAGGTGATGGCCAAGCAGGCGGGGCGGATGCAAAACCTGGTGAATGATCTGATGTCGCTCAACCGGATCGAGATCAGCGAACACAAGCGCCCGCTGGATCCGGTGCAAATCCATCCGCTCGTGGCCGAAGCCATCGCCGCCGTGCAACCGCTGGCCGAAAAGCTCGATACCGGCATTGATGTGGACCTGCCGCAAGACCTGCCAAAGCTGCGCGGCGAGCATGACCAGCTATCGCAGGTTTTGGTCAACCTGCTGGAAAACGCGATGAAATATGGCGGCGGGCAGCAAAACGTGCGGCTATAT
>WFUK01000243.1 GCA_015485015.1 Paracoccaceae bacterium
CCGGCCTCAGGCGCAGCCCGCCTTTTTTGTCGAGCCAGCTTGGGTCAATGCCGGTGGCGCTGGCTGGCAGCTGCTCCAGATCAGGGCGATTGGCCAGCAGTGCCTCGATCTGGTTTTCGCCCTCTTCGGGGAATAGCGAACAGGTGCAATAAATCAGATCCCCGCCGGGCTTGAGCCAGCCAAGCGCCTCGACCAGCATATCCTTTTGCAGGTTCAGCAGCGTATTCAGCTGCATGTTTTCCTTGGCATAGGGCAGATCGGGATGGCGGCGAATGGTGCCGGTGGCCGAGCAGGGCGCATCCAGCAAAATGACATCAAAGGCTTTGGCGGGGGCATATTCCAGCACGTCTTTGACCACGATTTTGGCCTTCAGCTCCATGCGCGCAAGATTTTCGCGCAGCCGCTCCATGCGGTGCGGCGAGATATCCAGCGCCGTCACCTCTCCACCAGCGGCGGCGAGTTGCAGGGTTTTGCCCCCCGGCGCGGCGCACAGGTCCAGCACGGTTTTGCCGCTTAGATCGCCCAGCAGGGTGGCGGGAATGGCGGCGGCGGCGTCTTGCACCCACCATGCGCCCTCGTCAAAGCCCGGCATGGCCGAAACCTGCCCCCAGTTTTTCAACCGCAAGCCGCCGGTGGGCAAAAGCTCGGCTTCCAGCGCCTCGCGCAGGGCCTCCCGCTCCACCAGCGGGTGCAGCGAAATATCCAGCGGCGCGCCCGCTTCATGCGCCTTTTCAAAGCCCGATACCGCTTTGGCACCATAAACGGCGGTCCAGGGCTTCGAGAGGTTTTCCGGCAGAGGGGTCGGGTCGAGGTCTGGCCATAAATCCGGCCCATGTTCGGAAATGCGCCGCGCGACGGCATTGGTCAGCCCCGCCAGCCGCTCGGTCTGGCGATTGCTTTTCACCATGCGCACCGCTGCGTCTACGGCGGCATGGGCGGCAATGCCATGGACCAGCAATTCACAGGTGGCAAGGCGCAGCGCATTGCGCACCAGCGCGGGCGGCTCTTTTTGCAAAAACTGATCCAGCACGGTATCGATCCGGCCCAGATGGCGCAGGGTATCGGCGGCGAGGCTTTGGGCGCGCGCCTTGCCTTGGGGGGGCAGGCCAGATAGCGGGCCACGGCTGGCTTGCACCTGATCCGAGAGTAAACGCCCCTCATCAAGCACAGCATTAAGCAACGCAGCAGCCGCGAGGCGCGGTGCCAATCCGGGAACAGCCATATAATTCTCCTATTTCCTGCCCGCCTTAGCCCATCAAAGCCGCCGCGCAAAGCCGAAAATTCGCCCCTTTGCCGTCAGATTGGCCATTTAGGCAGCAATTACGCGCCAAAATCGGGGTTCTGTCAAACATTTATCAAGGATTGGCTCTCATGCTGGTTCCACCCCCGATTTGGCCACAGGATATGCCCTTGAATGAAACCGCCAAAATATCGCGCATTGCTGCCCTTGAGGCAGAGCTGGAGGAATTGCGCGATATTATCCGGCAAAAGGACCGGTTTTTGGCCACGGTGAGCCACGAGATTCGCTCGCCGATGAACGGGGTTTTTGGCATGGCGGATGCGCTATCGCTTACCCCGCTTGATAAAAAGCAGCGCCGTTATCTGGATGTGCTGAAGGACGCTTGTGACACTATGCTTTTAATGGCCAACCAGCTGTTGGAAAAAGGCCGGATGGAGGCGGGGCAGGCGGCGCTGGTGCCGGTGGATTTCGACATTGCGGAATTTGTCGCCGATAAGGTGGAGGAATTTTCGGGGCAGGCGCAGCAAAAAGGGCTGTTGATCGAGCTGGAAACCAAGATTCTGACCAATTCCCGCATCCGGTTTGATAAATTGCGCCTCGGGCAGGTGCTGAACAATCTGATATCCAACGCGATTCGCTATTCGGATCAGGGGCGAATTATCGTGCGGCTTTTTCTGCAATCGGGGCGAAACCAGCAGCTTCAGCTGGTATTGAGCGTGGAGGATAGCGGCATCGGCATCGCGCCTTCGCAGCACGCAAAAATATTCGAGGCCTTCACCTCGGCAAACCCCGAAGAGAGCGCCAAGCGGGGCGGCACGGGGCTGGGCCTGTGTCTGGTGCGCGATCTGGTGGCGCTGCTGGGCGGGAAAATATCGGTTGAATCCGCGCTTGGGCTGGGCTCCACCTTTACCGTGTCGCTTGCGGTTGATCCGGCGGAAAAAGCGGTGGCCACCGGTGCAGGGATAGCGCGGGTGATGCCCAAATGCCTGAAGCTGTTGCTGGCCGAAGACAATGATTCAAATGCGTTTGTTTTTGAGGTGTTGCTGGAGGATACCGGCATCGACATAACCCGCGTGCGCAATGGAGAGGAAGCCATATCTGCCTTTGAAAACGCCCAATTCGACATTGTTTTCATGGATTTACAAATGCCGCTTCTTGGCGGGGTCGAAGCCGCAACCGCCATTCGAGCCATGGAATCCAAAGCCAAAGTGCCGATAATTGCCCTGACCGCAGACAGGGTCGCCATCCAATGCCCAAATTTCCAAGCGGCGGGTTTTTCCGATACCTTGATAAAGCCCATGCGCCAAAGCGAGCTGCTGGATGTGCTTTCCATGACCGGTAAAGAATCTTGTTGAACAAAGGCTGGATTTAGGCAATCGTCACCCAAACCCCTCCAATTTTTGGTGACCCTATGGACCATATCGCAAACCACCCTGCCACGGCAGATATGCAAGCCTCCGATGCGGCGCATCACCTGCATCCCTTTACCGATACCGCCGCGCTGAATGAAAAAGGCGCGCGGATTATTACCAGCGCCAATGGGGTGATGCTGCGGGATTCCGAGGGCAATGAAATACTGGACGGCATGGCCGGGCTTTGGTGTGTGAATATCGGCTATGGGCGGAATGAGCTGGCCGATGTGGCCAGCCGCCAAATGCGCGAACTGCCTTATTATAATACGTTTTTTCAAACCAGCCATCCGGCGGTGATTGCGCTGGCCGAAAAGATCGCCTCGCTGACCCCCGGCGATCTTAACCGCACGTTTTTCTCCTGCGGTGGTTCTGACGCCAATGACACCAATATCCGGCTGGTGCGGCACTATTGGGCCTCGCTTGGTAAGCCTAATAAAACCCATATTATCGCGCGGAAAAACGGCTATCACGGCTCGGCGGTCGGCTCGGCCAGCCTTGGCGGGATGGAGGCGATGCACGCCCAAGGCGGGCTGCCGATACCCGGCATTTCCCATATCGCGCAGCCCTATTGGTATGCTGAAGGTGGAGAGCTTTCGCCCGAAGACTTCGGCCTGCAAGCCGCGCAGGCGCTGGAAGCCGAGATCGAGCGCTTGGGCGAGGATAATGTGGCTGCCTTTATCGCCGAGCCGGTGCAGGGCGCGGGCGGGGTGATTGTGCCGCCCAGCACCTATTGGCCCGAGATCCAGCGGATCTGCGATGCGCATGAAATATTGCTGATCGCGGACGAGGTCATTACCGGCTTTGGCCGCACCGGCGCGTGGTTTGGCTCGGAAACCTATGGCATCAAGCCCGATATCATGACCATCGCCAAGGGGCTTTCCTCGGGCTACCAGCCGATCGGCGGCTCGGTGCTATCGGAAAAACTGGCGGCGGTATTTGCCGAAAAAGGTGGCGAATTTAACCACGGATACACCTATTCCGGCCATCCTGTGGCGGCGGCTGTGGCGCTGGAAAATCTCCGCATTCTGGACGAAGAAAATATCGTATCCACCGTGGCCAAGGATACCGGTCCCTATCTGGCCAAGCGCTGGGCCGAGCTGGGCGAGCACCCGCTGGTGGGGGAGACCCGCAGCTCTGGCCTGATGGCGGCGATTGAGCTAACGCCCGATGCTGCCGCGCGCGCGCCTTTTGCCGAGTCTGGCTCGGTTGGCCCGATCTGCCGCGATCATTGTGTGGATAACCATCTGGTGATGCGCCATGTCGGGGATAAAATGATCATCGCGCCGCCGCTGGTGATTACAAAACCCGAGATCGATACCCTGATCGAAAGGGCGTTTAAAGCACTGGATCTGACGCTGAAAGACGCGACGGCCCAAGGGCTGATGAAATCCGGCAGCCGTTAATCGGGGCTTGGCCATCCCGAACGGGCAAAAAAAAGGCCGAGCTAAGCTCGGCCCAAGTCCAACAGGGAGGTATGAAACGCTGCGAGCGAACTCGCTTGCTTCGATAGGTGATATAGGTAGCCTGATTGTCTCAATCAAGTATAATACGACAAACTGCGACGCATAACCGCTATCACCATAGTGCATAGCTATCATATGGCCCTTAATAACAAGTAAATCTCAGCTATTTTCGCGCATAATCTTGCGATAGGCAATTACCTCGTTTAGCACAAAATCCTTAAATACTGCCACCCGCTTGGATTGCCGCAGCTCTCCCGGATAGGCCAAATAGACCGGCACCGGCACCGAGCCCGAATCAGGTAGCACATTCACCAGCTCGGGAAAATCGACGGTCAGGTAATCCGGCAACGCCCCGATCCCCAGCGAATTTCGCACCGCTTGCAGAATGCCGAAATAGTTGTTGACGGTCAGCAGAGAGGTTTGATTATCCTCAATAAATGGCCCGACCCATGCTGCCCCCGCGCTCACCTGCGGCGCGCTCGGGCTTTGTGAAATCAGCCGGTGCTTTTGCATATCGGTGGCGGTTTTTGGCTCACCATTCTTGGCCAGATAATCGCGACTGGCATAGAATTTCATATTCACATCCATCAACCGGCGGCGAATGAGATCGGCTTGTGATGGCTCTTTCATGCGAATCGCCACATCGGCTTCGCGCATTGGCAGGTCCAGCACCCGCTCCTCCAGCATCAGGTTTATCCGCAAATTCGGATATTTTTCATATAGATGCGCCAAGCGCGGTGCCAGCCAGAGCGAGCCGAATCCGGTGGTGGTGGTCACCCGCAGCTCGCCAAAAACCTCGTCTTCGGAATCCTTGATCTGCGCGGTGGCGGCATCCAGCCGCTTGCGCATGGCCTTGGCGGCATCAAATAGCAATTCGCCCTGCTCGGTTAAAATCAGCCCGCGGGCATGGCGGTGAAACAGGATCACATTCAGGCTTTCTTCCAGCCCTCTGATCTGGCGGCTAACGGCGGATTGGCTCAAATGCAGCACCTCGCCGGCA
>WFUK01000244.1 GCA_015485015.1 Paracoccaceae bacterium
CCTCCAGCATCAGGCCATGCCCACCAGCGCGGGCTGGGCATTGGCCCCTACTTCTTCGAATGAAAACACCGGATTGCGGATGCCCTTGGCGCTTAGCACCGTATGCAAAAACCTGCGCCTACGCGCCGAGGTGATCACCGCCGGATAGCGCCCTTTTTCGCCCGCTTTGCCGACCTGTTCGGCCACCGCGCCAGCCAGCCGGTTAAATTCATGCGGGGGCAGGGCCACATCCGTGCCACCTTTCTCACCCTCCAGTTGATGCTTTTGAAATAGCGCCTCCCATTCCGGCGACAGCTGCACCAAGGGCAGCGCGCCGTCCGGCTCCTGCATATCGGCGATCAGCTGAAAGCCCAGCCGCTGGCGCACATATTCGGTGATCGCCTCAATGCCTGTCAGCGCGCCGCTGGCTTCGGCGATGCTCTCCAGAATGAGCGGCAGATTACGGATCGAGACCTGCTCCTCCAGCAACAGCCGCAGCACCGATTGCAGCAGATCAATCGATACCTTGTCCGGCACAAACTCGTCCAGTATCCGCCGATTCGCCGCCGCGCGGCTAGGCTCGGATACTGCCACAAATTCATCGAGCAGCTTGCGCAGGGTGCGGCGGTTAAACAGACGTCCGAAATTCTGCTTCAGCACTTCCAGCAGATGGGTGGCGATTACCTCGGTCGGGGTGACGACCGAAAGCCCCTGAAGCGCGGCTTGCTCTTGCAGGTCCGGCTCGATCCAGCGGGCGGGCGCGCCATAAACCGGCTCGGACACATCGCGCCCTTTGGGCGGGCGGCTGGCGTCATCCGCCAGCAGCACCAGAACCTTGTTTATATCCACCTCCGAGCGCGCGATTTCCACGCCCTGAATGCGGATCACATAGGTGCCATTGGGCAAAATCGTGGAATCCGTCAGCCGGATTTCGGGGATCACCACGCCAAATTGCGCCGCGATATGATTGCGCATGTTCAATATCCGCCGATCCAGTCCGGCGCTATCATCCATCACCGTGGCCACCAGATCAGAGGCGAATTCGAGGTGGATTTCATCGAGATCCAGCATATCGCCAAGGGTTTTTTGCGGGGCGGCGGCGGGTTTTTCCTCCACCTCGACCAGCTTGGCGGCTTCGGCCTCGCGGGCTTTGCGCTTGAAGCTGACATAGGCCGCCGCGCCCAAGGCGGCCGCACCGGCAAAAAACGGGATGATCGGCAGGCCGGGGACGAGGCCGAATAGCGCCAGCATCGCGGCCACGGTGGCCAGCGCTTCGGGGTAAGCGCCGAGCTGCGAGGTCAGGGCCTTATCGGCGGTGCCAAGCACCCCGCCCTTGGAGAGCAAAAGCGCCGAGGCGATCGAGACAATAACCGAAGGAAACTGCGAAACCAGCCCATCTCCCACCGTTAAAATCGCATAAGTTTCAAAAGCTTGCCCAACCGGCATCCCATGCACAAACACCCCCATCACCAAGCCCATAATCAGGTTGAGCATGGTGATCAGCAGCCCCGCCACCGCGTCTCCCTTTACGAATTTGGAGGCCCCGTCCAGCGAGCCGAAAAATGTGGTTTCTTCCTGCTCGGTCTTGCGGCGCTTCTTGGCTTCGGCGTGGTCAATCGCACCGGCGGCCATATCGCTATCAATCGCCAGCTGCTTGCCGGGCATGCCATCCAGCGCAAAGCGCGCGCCGACCTCGGCCATCCGCCCTGCGCCCTTGGTGATCACGATGAAATTCACGATTAAAAGCACGCCAAATACCACCAGCCCGAGATAGACCGAGCCGCCCATGATAAACATCGCAAAGCCCTCGATCACATCGCCCGCCGCATTGGTGCCGGTATGGCCCTGCCCGATGATGAGCTTGGTGGAGGATACATTGAGCGAGAGCCGCAGCATCAGGCTGGCCAGCAAGATGGTGGGAAAGGCCGAAAACTCCAGCGGGCGAGAGATGAAAAGCGTGATGGTGAAGATCAGGATCGAGACGGCAAAGCTGGCAGCAAGGCCGATATCCAGCACCCAGGCGGGCATCGGCAGGATCATCATGGCGATCACGGCCATCAGGGCAATGCTAAGCAAAACCGTGGGCTGATACAGGGTGGCGATGGAGATTTTGGGCATGGGTATTCCTAGAAAAGCGCACCGCTGGAGCTGGTTAACAAGGTGACGGTTTCACCGCCGAGCATGCCCGAAGCCAGGGAGCCCATTACCGCAGCAGGCGGCGCGACCTCGCTTTGGGCCATGGGCTGCGAGGCATAGGGCGAATTTGAAGCCACCGGCGGGCCGGATAAAAAGGCGTGCTGCACCTCGGGAAAGCGGGCCGCGCGGGCCACCTGAATAGAGGGCGAAACCGTGGGCAGGCGCAGGGTGGGGGCGGGGGCCTCGCCATTGAGCTGCGCGCGAATGCGGGCATAGCGGGTGCGGTATCGGCTGGCATAGATCTCGGTGCGGGAATGATATGCGCCGGCGGCTTTGGTCCAGTCGCCAAATTCATCGTAAAGGCCGGAGAGCATTTCAGCGGCGTATGTAGCGTTGGTCATGGGGTCAAACATCGCTTCGATGCTTTCGAAATTCATGCCATGCCAGCGGTAATTGAGCTGAAAACACCCGACATCAAAGCTGCGCGCGCCTGCGTTATAACGCTCGGTCACATAGGCCAGCGCTTCCTCGCGGGTGTCAAACCAAAAGCCCTTGCCCTCCATATTTACCGTCCATGGCCAGGGGCGCAGCTTGCCGCCTTTCGAGCGGCCGGTTTCGGAAAGGGTGATGGCATAGAGGGCATCGGGCGGCATATTCTGGTTGCTGGCGGCGATGGCGCTGGCGGTATCGCAAATGGATGCGGTTGCGTCCTCATCCAGCTCGGCGCGGGCGGTATTTGCCCAAAGCAGAACCCCCGCAAAAAGCAGGGTATATGGCGCGGGCCAGCAACGTAGAAATACCATTCGCGGATTCTCCCAAACAGTGAATTTGTTCACTCTTAGGAGAATATGATTACGAAAAGGTAAGCGGGAGCTGGTTATGTCGGGAGCCGATATATACCGCATAAAGGCGGCGCATGGGATTCACGCGCCGCCAGCTTTGGCTTGATCCGGTATGAAATCTGGCGCGGCCTAGTCGCCAAAATTCCCGCGTTCGGCGGCGCGGTGACAAGCCGCACAATTGGAAATGCTGCCGATGCGGGGGTCATTTTGTGCCTGCGCGACCCGGCGGCTGCCATGCTCGCCCCGGAACCAGCGCAATTCGGTGATCCGCAGCGGCACGGCAATGCTGGAAACATTGCGCAGCTCTTTGGGGGCAAGCGCCACCAGATAATTGGTGATCTCGGTGCGGGCCGCATCGCCAAGGCTGGCATCTTCGCCAAAGTGATCGGTCAGATTTGCCATGATGGCGCGCCATGAGCGCTCGGGCAGGAAGCCGGCGGGATAGGCCATGTGGCAGGCCGAGCATTCTTCCTTGGCGGTGGCATTTTCCACGATCCACGGCGAGGCCGCAAAACTTGGCATACTGGTTACCACAAGCAAGGCGGCGGTGGCGACAGGCGAGATGATTCTTTTCATGTCAAAGGCTCCTATTGGCTAATCATGAAGGCAAGAAAATTACCTTTTTCTTCGGCAGTGCATTCGCGGCCCAGCACGGAGGTGCAATTCCGGCGGAACCATTTGGCCACCTTTTCAGGGTCGGTAAAGCGCTCGGGGTTGGCGGATACCGCCATGGGCAGAATGGGTTTTCCGACCCGGGTGCGGCCTGCGGCTGTCGGGTTATTGGTGTGGCAGGTGGTGCAAGAGGGCGTGGCTTCCTTGCCGCCGGTAAACTGGCCCAGAAACATGGTCCGGCCCGCATCGGCGGAAAAGGTGCTAACGCCGGCCTCGGCGGCAAAACCGGCGACGATGGCGTCTCGGGCCGGATTGGCCACAACGGCCGCCGCAAAAAGCACCGAGGCGGCGCTAAGGGCGAATACGAGTTTTGATTTCATTGGGTTGTCTCCTTGGGGATAGAAATATTGGCGGGGTAAAAGGCACCGGATTCGGCATCGCTGTGGCAAGCCACGCAATTGCCGTTGTCGTAAATCGGCGGACGGGTAAAAACGGCATCGGGAATGGCGCGGTGGGTATTTTTCCAAAACGGGGTTTGGGTGATTGCAAAGGGCGATTCAGGGTTTACCCGGGAAAACACATGCGCGGGTTTGGTGTCGACAGAATCAGAGGCGTTCTGGAATAGCCAGGTGGTGATTTCATCAACCGTCGCTTGGCTAAGGCTGGCATCTTCGCCAAAATGGTCGCTCAGCCCCGCCATTAAATTCCCCCAGTTATGGGCGGGCAGCAAAGAGGGCGGATAGGCGATATGGCAAGCCGAGCATTCTTCTTGATACACAGGGTTGGGCGTGGCAACCGGCACACCAAAGGGCGGCTTTGCGGTCAGCCAGATCGCGGCCCAGATCAAAGCCCCAACCAGACCGGCGATAAGGAACGACGACAAGATCGGGCGCGGTCGCCTTTCAGTGGCATGGTGATCGCCCTCGCGGGATTCTTTCTTGCCGTTGATTATGGATTTCACCAGATTCTCGCGGGTTCTCCAGCTTTCATAGGCGGCACCAGCCAGATGCATCACGATCAAAAACAGCAGGAAATAGGCGAGGACACTGTGAATTGAAAAGGAGAGCGAGCCGAATTGAAAGCTGGTGGCAAAGCCAAACGGGCCGGTTTTGAAAATGCCGCCCAAGGTGCTGACACCGGTAAGCGTAAGCCAGAAGATGGTGCCGAGCAGGGCGATGATCATCAAGGCCCCAAGCGGGTTATGCCCTAAATGGCGGGCTGCGGTTTTGCTGCGGATCTCGCGGATATGCTTGAAAACCTCGGTCGGGCCTTTCACAAAGCTGGTGAAGCGGGCGTTTTCGCTGCCCAGCACCCCCCAGACAATTCGCGCGATCAGCAACAGCGCCACAAGCGACCCGGCCAATACGTGCAAGTTAATCCATGTGGGCCGGAGCAAAAAACCACTTATCGCAGCAATGCTGATGAGCAAAACCAGAGTCCAGTGAAATATCCGCACGAATCGATCCCATACTTTGATATATTTTGTTGATGTGTCGGTCATTCGGGGCCATTCGGGTTCGCGTGAGGGGGTATTTTTCGTCGGATTGAAGGGTCTGTTTCTCCACCGTTAATCCGCTTTTTCGGGAGGGGCTATTGCACGCAAGGCCAAGATTTTCGCCCGAAACCCGCGATAAACCAAAGTTGTAAGCCCGAAATGGCCGATCGCCTCTGCGCGCCTGCTTTGGTCAGCCTCGCGGGCTTGACACTGCGCGGCCTTGATAATAGAAGTCAGCCAACTTACGGAAGCTTTACCCCTTCCGGTCCTCGCTTTCAGAGGATCGCCACCAGTCAGCGCGTTGCGCCCACTGGTGCGTTTGTCGTTTGTTTGGGCCTTGAGGAGGACCGCATGTTTGAGAATCTATCCGACCGCCTAAGCGGCGTCTTTGATAAGCTCACCAAGCAAGGTGCGCTTTCCGAGGCCGATGTGGCCACCGCCCTGCGCGAGGTCCGCGTGGCGCTGCTCGAGGCCGATGTTTCGCTGCCCGTGGCCCGCGATTTTGTGAAAACGGTGCAGGAAAAGGCCGAAGGGCAAGCGGTTACCAAGTCGATCACGCCGGGCCAGCAGGTTGTTAAGATCGTGCATGACGAGCTGATCTCGGTGCTGGCTGGGGATGACGCCGATGCGGGTGCGCTGAAGGTGGATAACCCGCCAGCACCGATCCTGATGGTCGGCCTGCAAGGTTCGGGTAAAACCACGACTACCGCCAAGCTTGCTAAGCGACTGAAAGAAAAAGAGAATAAGCGGGTCTTGATGGCCTCGCTCGATATTTACCGCCCGGCAGCGCAGCACCAGCTTGAGGTGCTAGGCGCGCAAATCGGTGTGGATACCCTGCCGATTGTAGCGGGCCAGACCGCCGTGCAAATCGCCAAACGCGCCAAGCAGCAGGCCACGCTTGGCGGCTATGATGTGTATCTGCTCGATACTGCGGGCCGTTTGCATATTGACGAAACGCTGATGACCGAAGTTAAGGATGTGCGCGATGTGGCCACCCCGCGCGAGACGCTTCTGGTGGTGGACGGGTTGACGGGCCAAGACGCGGTGAATGTGGCGGAGCAATTCAACGGCCAGATCGGCATTTCCGGCGTGGTGCTGACGCGGATGGATGGCGACGGGCGCGGCGGCGCGGCTTTGAGCATGCGCGCGATCACTGGCAAGCCGATCAAATTTGTTGGCCTTGGCGAGAAGATGGACGCGATCGAGGAGTTCCACCCCGAGCGGATCGCGGGCCGTATTCTGGGCATGGGCGATATCGTCGGGCTGGTGGAAAAAGCACAGGAAACCATCGAGGCCGAGCAAGCCGAGCGCATGATGAAGCGCTTCCAGAAGGGGCAGTTCAATATGAACGACCTCAAAAGCCAGCTTGAGCAGATGATGAAAATGGGCGGCATGGAAGGCGTGATGGGCATGATGCCCGGCATGGGCAAGATGAAAAAGCAGATGGATGCGGCGGGCATGGATGACAAGATCCTGAAACGCCAAATCGCGCTGATCCAGTCTATGACCAAACGCGAGCGCGCCAACCCGAAATTGCTGCAAGCCAGCCGCAAAAAGCGCATCGCCAAGGGCGCGGGTATGGAAGTTTCGGAGCTGAACAAGCTGATGAAAATGCAGCGCCAGATGGGCGACATGATGAAGAAAATGGGCAAAATGGGCAAAAAAGGCCTGATGCGCCAAGGCCTCGGCGCGCTTATGGGCAAGGGCGGCGGCAACATGCAGCAAGGCATGCCGGGCACCCCTCCGGGTGGCCTCCCCGGCCTTGGTGGCGGTGGGCTGCCGTCTGACATGAGCGGATTCGGGAAGAAAAAATGACCCCTGACCAGATTAAAGCCGCTGAAATTCTGCAAGGTCATCGCGAGAGCATTGATCGGCTGGATTCGATCCTTGTTTATACATTGGGTGAGCGCTTTAAGCATACGCAGGCGGTGGGAGAATTAAAGGCGGAGCATGATCTGCCTGCTTCTGACCCCGCCCGCGAGGCCACGCAGATTGCGCGGCTGGAGGAATTGGCAGGCAAGGCCAAGCTAGACCCCGAATTTGCCAAGAAATTCCTGAACTTCATCATCGATGAGGTGATCAGGCATCACAAGAGTATTAAAAATAACGAAACGTAGGGTGGGATTTATCCCACCACCCCCAGACATCTTAAGGAGAACAACATGTCTACTAAAATCCGGCTCGCCCGTGGCGGCTCCAAAAAGCGTCCTTTTTATCGCATCGTTGTGGCTGACAGCCGCATGCCGCGCGATGGTCGTTTTATTGAAAAAATCGGCACCTATAACCCGCTGCTGCCTAAAGACTCCGAGGAGCGCGTAAAGATCGACCTTGATCGGGTAAAGCACTGGATGGACCACGGCGCGCAGGTCACCGACCGCGTATCGCGCTTTCTGGAAGCCGCTGGCGTGATCGAAAAGAAATCCCGCAGCAACCCTAAAAAGGGCGCACCACACAAGGCCGCCGTTGAGCGCGCTGAAGAAAAAGCTGCCAAGCTGGCCGAAGCCAAGGAAGCCGCAGCTGCGCCGGCCGAGGCGGCTGCTGAAGAATAAGCCGCCGAACGGTTTGCATTTTTTGAAACGCCCCGCCAGTTGCGGGGCGTTTTTTTGCGCAGTGGCAAGTACTCATACCCCTCTCTGTAGACATGTCAAATAAGACGTGTCTACAGAGAGGGGTATGAAGGCTGGAGCGCCCCGTGCCTCTACCATTTGCCACGAAAAACGGTTTCCTTTGCGCGGTCATAAGTTTAGATTGAGCCTATGGAACATTTCCCCGAAGAATTTTGCGACCAACTGCATGACCTGATGAGCTGGCGGCGCGATGTGCGCCACTTTCAGGCCGATAAGCCCGTGCCGGAGACCCTGCTCGCCACCGTGCTGGAGGCAATCCGGCTGGCCCCCTCGGTCGGGCTGTCCGAGCCTTGGCGATTGATCGCGGTGAAATCGCCCAAAGCCCGCGCCAAAAC
The DNA here is from genome assembly GCA_015485015.1 of Paracoccaceae bacterium. GTDB lineage: Bacteria > Pseudomonadota > Alphaproteobacteria > Rhodobacterales > Rhodobacteraceae > UBA3077. Next base: position 8,027 of record WFUK01000244.1, read on the forward strand.
GCTGGCGAATTTCGAGGCGGCGAATGAAAAGGCGCTGGCGGGCTATTCCGGCGAGCGGGCGCAGATATATGCGGGGCTGAAGCTGAGCGGCATGCGCGATGCGCCGGTGCAGTTGGCGATATTTTGCGATGATGGCACCGATAAGGGCGCGGGGCTTGGGGCGGGCACTATGCCCGAGGCGCGGCGCTATTCGGTGGTATCTGCGGTGATGAACCTTTGGCTGATGGCGCGGGCGCACGG
>WFUK01000245.1 GCA_015485015.1 Paracoccaceae bacterium
AGATTCAGGACCTGACCGTTGACGGCGCAGACGGGCCGCTGGAGGCCCGGCTTTACAGCGATAACCCCGATGCAACCGGGGCGCAGCCGGCGATGCTCTATTTTCATGGCGGCGGTTTCATGCAGGGCGATCTGGAAAGCCACCACCATACCTGCTGCAAGCTGGCCAAATGGTGGGGCGGAGTGGTGATTGCGGTCAATTACCGCCACGCCCCGGAAGACCCGTTCCCCGCCGCGCCGGAAGATTGCCAGGCGGCCTTTAATGCGGTGGTCAAGCGCGCCGAAGAGCTGGGGCTGGACCCGACCCGCATAGGGGTGGGGGGCGATAGCTCGGGGGGCAATCTCTCGGCGGTTACCGCCCAGCAGATGGCGGGCAGGGATGGCCCGAAAGTGGCGTTTCAGGTGCTGATCTATCCGGTGCTTGATGTGACCCTGTCCAACCCTTCGATAACAGAGCATGGCGAGGATTATATGCTGCCCCCTGAAATGATAGAATGGTTCATGGGCACCTATCTCGGCGACTGGACAGATAAGAAAGACCCGCGCCTTTCACCGATGTTTGGCAATAATTTTGCCGATCTGCCCATCACCTATATGCTGACCGCCGGATTTGACCCGCTGGTGAATGATGGCGAGATTTATGTGAAAAAGCTGCAAGAGGCCGGGGTGGATGTGACCCACCGGCACTATCCGGGGCAAATTCACGGTTTTGTCAACATGACCAAGGTGATCCCCGAAGGCATGCAGGCGCTGCAGGAAATCGCGGCCTGGCTGAAAAAAACCGCCGCGCCTTAGTGATCGGCAGCATCCCTGTTTCCGAAACCGGCGAATTTCCCGTCCGGCGTGCAGCTTTCGCTTTTGCGCCGGAGGATTATCTGTTACCCATGCGAAAACAGCCAGTGGAACGAGGCGCATGACCGAAGAGATCGACTACAAGCAACTGATCCAGCGAGCTTTTCGCGAAATGCTCAAGGGCCTGTTGGCCAAGGTTGGCGAAGAAGGGCTGCCCGGGGATCACCATTTTGTCATTGTGTTTGATACCCGCGTCCCCGGCGTGCATATGCCCGGCTGGATGAAGGCAAAATACCCCGAGGAGATGACGATTGTGATGCAGCACTGGTTTGATAATCTCGCCATCATGGAGGATCGCTTCGGCATTACCCTCAGCTTTAACGGCGTTGGCGAATCGCTGGTAATCCCGTTTAACGCCCTCAAAACCTTTGCCGACCCGCATGCAAAATTCCAGCTGCAATTCGAACCGATATTGGATAATCCAGAGCCGCCGACACCCGAAGAAGCCCCGAAACCCGAAAGCGGCGGCGTGGTCAGCCTTGACGCCTTCCGCAAGGGTTCCTGATCGATGAGCCTTCCCCTGTTTATGTGGCAGCTCATCCGCCATCCCAAAACCATTTCCGCGATTGCGCCGTCCAGCCAAGGGTTGGCGCGGCAAATGGCATCTCAGATCACGGGCAGCACGGGAAAAGTGGTCGAAATCGGAGCCGGAACCGGCGTAATTACCCGCCAAATTCTGGCGGCGGGTATCGCACCGGAAGATTTGAGCATCGTAGAGATGAACCCGAAATTTTGCGCCTCGCTCAAGGCGCAATTTCCGGATTGCAACGTGTTGGAAATGGATGCGCAAGCGCTGGGTGAATTGCCGCTAGAGAATGTGGGCATGGTGATCTCGGGCCTGCCATTGCTTTCGATCCCCGAGCCGGTGCAGCATAACATCATCAAAGGCGCGTTTGATCTGATGGTGGAAGGCGGGAAATATGTGCAGTTCACTTATGGACCAAAGCCGCCGATTGCACCGGAAGTACGCGAGGCCAACGACCTTCAGTGGCTCACATTGAAAAAGGTTTGGCTAAACCTGCCGCCAGCCATGCCTTACGTGTTCACCAAAAACACCTGATGGGGGCGCTGCCCCCTCGCATCAAAGATGCTCTCCCCCAGGAGTATTTGGGCAAGAAGAATGAAGGCGGGCGAATTCGTTTCAGCGCGGCGCGAATGGGGCGTTTCAGAAGCTCACAGCGCTAGACGCGCCGTTCCCTTGACTTATAGGCCATTGTGCCGCAGCCTTCTCGGCGCTAAAACCACCCCTGTAACTGGCCCAACCAGAGGAACCATCCGATGACCACCCGCACCGAAACCGATAGCTTTGGCCCTCTTGAAGTGCCATCCGATAAATACTGGGGCGCACAAACCCAGCGCTCTTTGATGAATTTTCCGATTGGTTGGGAAAAGCAGCCCATCGCGCTGATCCGCGCGCTCGGGGTGATCAAGAAAGCCTGCGCGCAGGCCAATATGGCGTCGGGCGACCTGCCCGCCAACATCGGCAACGCCATCACTGAAGCCGCAACCGAAGTGATCAACGGCACGCTGGATGAACATTTTCCGCTAGTGGTTTGGCAAACCGGCTCCGGCACCCAAAGCAACATGAATGCCAATGAGGTGATCGCCAACCGCGCGATTGAGATGCTTGGCGGCACCATTGGCTCCAAAGACCCTGTTCACCCCAATGACCATTGCAATATGGGGCAAAGCTCAAATGACACCTTCCCCACCGCCATGCATATCGCCACCGCGATGATGGTGCGCGATGTGCTGATGCCCGGCCTTACGGCCCTTGCCGAGGGGCTGGAGGCAAAATCTGCCGCATTCAAGGACATCATCAAGATTGGCCGCACCCACACGCAGGATGCCACCCCGCTCACGCTGGGGCAGGAATTCTCCGGCTATGCCCATCAAATCCGCCAAGGTATCAAGCGGATCGAAGCCGCCATGCCGGATATTTACGAGCTGGCCCAAGGCGGCACGGCGGTAGGCACAGGGCTGAATACCCGCCTCGGCTGGAGTGAAACCGTCGCCGCCAATATGGCCGAGATCACCGGTCTGCCCTTTGTG
>WFUK01000246.1 GCA_015485015.1 Paracoccaceae bacterium
GCCCTGAAGCTGCGCCCAAGAAAAGGCGGAGCCGCACACGCTCCAAGCCTAAAGCGGCGGAAGAGAATGTGGTCGAAGCGACACCAGCGCCGGAAGAAGCTGCACCAACACCAGAAGCGCCAGCTGCCGCGCCCGCAGAGCCTGAGGCAAAGCCAAAACGCCAGCGCGTGATGGCAAAAGCGCCATCCGCCGAGCCTGTGGCGGCTGAGGCGGTGGCCGCTGAACCTGTTGCGGCTGAGCCTGCCATGGTCGAGGAAACCGCAATCATTGAGCCTGCGCCCGCTGAGGAAGCCAAGCCCAAGCGGCGCGGCTGGTGGTCTCGCAAGCCTAAAAGCTAAGCCGCAAATAGCTGAAATCATTCAGGCCTCCGACATCTCGGGGGCCTGAATTCGTTTAGCCTCGCGCCTGATACCACGCTTGCAAGCGCGCAATGCCCTCCACCATATCCTCGGTTTTTCCGGCATAGGAAAACCGCAAGGTTTGATGGCCGCGCACCGGATCAAAATCCAGCCCCGGCGTAGTCGCAACGCCGGCATCGCGCAATATTTCAGCCGAAAGCGCTTGGCTATCCGTGGTCAGGTCCGACACATCGGCATAGATATAAAACGCACCATCGGGCGGCGCGAAATTCGGGAATCCGGCCTTGGGCAGGCCATCAACCATCACCTTGCGATTCTCGGCATAGGTTTGCTGATGCGCGCTTAGCTCGGCCTCGCAATCCATCGCGGCCAAGGCGGCGATTTGGGAAGCATGCGGCGCGCAGATAAAAAGATTTTGGCTCAGACGCTCGATCCGGCGCACATGATCTTGCGGCACCACCATCCAGCCAACCCGCCAGCCGGTCATGGAAAAATATTTCGAGAATGAATTGATCACATAGATATCGTCGCTGATCTCCAGCGCCGAGACCGGTTTTTGCCCGCCAATGCCGTGATAAATTTCGTCAGAGATAAAGCGCACATCCTGATCTTGGCACCGATCAATCAACGCCGCCAGCGGCTCTTTTCCCAGCATGGTTCCGGTAGGATTGGCCGGACTGGCAACCAATAATCCCTCCACATTCTCGATATCCTCCGGCACCGGCTGAAACCGGTTTTCCAAGCTGGATTCGATGCGAACCGGATTAAGGCTAAGCGATTTCAATATGTTGCGGTAGCTCGGATAACCGGGATCCGCGATTGCCACGCTGTCTCCGTGATCAAACAAGCTGATAAAGGATAGCAAAAACCCAGCCGAGGAACCCGCCGTTACCACCACCCGCTCGGGCGATATATCCAGATCGTAAACCGCTTTATAATGCGCTGAAATCCGCGCCCGCAGGGCCGGAATCCCCAGCGCGACCGTATAGCCAAGCGGTCCGGCCTCCATTGCCTCGCTCAAGGCAGCGCGCGCCCCTTTTGGCGCGCCGGTGCCGGGCTGGCCGACCTCCATATGAATAATGTTCCGGCCCTTTTCCTCTTCGCGTCTGGCCGCTTCCATCACGTCCATCACGATAAAAGGAGATACTTCACCACGGCTTGATATTTTCATAAAAATGCTCCTTACTGCGCATACTGTAATGACGCCTTTCCGCGCCATCCGTCAAGATGCGCCAGGCCTAACCGGAGACCGACCTATGCGCTCGTTTTTTCTAACCCTGATTTTCGGGTTTTTCGCCACCCTTGCCACCGCGCAAGATTTTTCAAATCTAGACGCAACCCAGCGCGAAGAATTTGGCGCCGCTGTGCGCGAATACCTGCTGGAAAACCCCGAAGTGATTATGGAGGCCGTCGCGGTGCTGGAGCAGCGCCAGACCCAGCAAGCCGCCATGACCGACGAAGCCCTGATCAACGAATATTACGACCAGATTTTCAATGACGGCTATTCCCATATTGACGGCAATCCCGATGGCACCATTTTGATGGTGGAATTCATGGATTATAAATGCGGCTATTGCAAGCGCGCCCATCCCGAGGTGATGGAGCTGCTGGACAACAACCCGGATATCAAGCTGATCATCAAGGAATTCCCGATTTTGGGGGAGCAAAGCACGCTCTCTTCCCGCGCAGCCATTGCGGTGCTGATCAATGACGGTGACGAAATTTACGCTGCATTCTACGATGCCCTGATGCGCGAAAACGGCCCGCTTACCGAGATATCGCTGCCGCTGATCGCGGAAAGCATTGGCGCGGATTCGGCCAAGATGATGGAAACCCTGTCTTCTCCCATCGTGACCCAGATAATCCAATCCAACTATGCTTTGGCCCAGCAGCTGCAAATCACCGGCACCCCGACCTTTGTGATGGTGGATCGGTTTATGCGGGGCTATGTGCCGCTGGCGCAAATGCAGCAAATCGTGGACGAGATCCGCGACGGGCTGGAATAATCACCAAAATCTAACCGCTTAAAAGCGCCGGGGGCAAACTCGGCGCTTTTCGTTTTTGCGCAACTGCCTTATACTGCGGGGGAATTTATCACGCCGGCCGTAGCGGCAAAAAACCCGAGGGAAAAGATGGGCACTAACAAACTTGATTCCGACGTCGAATTTATCAAAGCACTGTCTGAAATTCTGCGCGCCAATGACCTGACCGAAATCGAGGTCGTGCGTGACTATGACGGTGACAACACGCTGAACGTGCGGGTTGCCCGCCAGATCGAGGCCGCGCCGGTCATGA
>WFUK01000247.1 GCA_015485015.1 Paracoccaceae bacterium
CGCAAGGCCAAGGTTGAAAAAGTGGAAGCAGCGCCGGTTGAAGCCGTGCCCAAAGCAGAAGCGGCCCCTGAGCAACCCAAAAAGCGCGCGCGCATTACTGCACCCGCGCCGACTTCGGAATAGTGGTGGGTTAAAACCCACCCTACGGGGTATCTCGATACGAGGTATTTAATGTAGGGTGGGGTTTCACCCCACCAGAATAAAACGGGGGGCCAAAGCCCCCCGTTTTTTATGCCACCATCCGGTTAATCAAAACCGTCACAACCGGCTTTTTGCCAATCGCCTTTTTGCAGACCCGATTACAGGCCTGCGCGATGATTTTCTCCACCGTTTCATCATCCCCCAGCGCCCCGCGCTTGGCCTTTTCCAGATCACGGTTCATCGCCGCTTCCAGTTTTTCGTCCAGGCTACCATGCTTTGGCTCGGGCAGCCCGTGGCCCTCGGCCCAGACCCCGTCACTCATGCGGTTTTCTTCGTCGATCATCACCGACACCACCACATGCCCGCGCATGGCGAATTGCAGCCGCTGGCGCACAATGCCGTCCATCGCGCCAATCAGCACCGTGCCATCCAGATAGGTGCGGCCCGTGTCGATATGCTCAACGGTTTTACCTTCATTCGTGAGATCAACCATCACCCCGTTTGGCGCGATAATCGCTTTGCGACCATTGGCCTCGGCCATCTCGGCATGCTCGCGCAGGTGGCGATATTCGCCGTGCATCGGGATCACCAGATCAGGATTCAAAAGCGTTTGCAGCCGATCCAGATCAGGTCGATTGGCATGACCGGATACGTGGTAGCGATCATCCTCGGCCACCACCACAACGCCTTTTTGCGCCAGCAGGTTATGGATGCGGCCAACGCCAATTTCATTGCCCGGAATGGTTTTGCTCGAAAACAGGAAGGTATCGCCCGCTTTCAGCTCCATCCCCTGATATTTACCAACCGCCAGCTGCGCACTGGCGGCGCGCCGCTCGCCTTGGGAACCCGTGGCCAAAACCATCAGCTTATCGCGCGGCTTGCCCTTGGCGTCCTCGATGCTGATCACCGGCGGGAAATCAGGCAAAACGCCCGTGCTCATCGCGGTCTGGGTCATCACATTCATCGCGCGTCCAACCATAACCACCTCGCGGCCCGCATCCACAGCGGCTTGCGCCAGTGTTTTCAGCCGCGCCACGTTGCTCGCAAACGTCGTCGCCACCACCATGCCGGAAGCATGGGTCATCATCTCGGTAATCGCGCTTGGCAGGCTGGCTTCCGAGCGCCCCGGATTGTGGTTAAACACATTGGTGCTATCACAGACAAACGCCTTGATGCCGCCCGAACCGATCTCTTTCATCAGCTCGGGGTCAAAGGCCTCGCCCACTTGCGGATCAGGGTCGATCTTGAAATCACCGGAGTGGAATATCCGCCCCGCAGGGGTATCGATCACCAAAGCCGAAGCTTCGGGGATGGAATGCGAAATCGGGGCAAAGCCAACGGTAAACGGGCCGGCCTCTACCGTTTCGGGCCACATGCCGACCTCGACAATGGCGCTGGAATCCGCGCCGAGGCGCTCCATTTTATTGCGCCCGATGGCGGCGGTAAAGGCGCGGCAATAGATCGGCGCTTGCAGCTGCGGGTAAAGCAGGCCGAGCGCGCCGATATGGTCCTCATGGGCATGGGTGATAAATATCCCCTCCAGCCGGTCCGCCCGCGCGGTGATATAGGCAGGGTCCGCCATGATCAGATCCACCCCGGGGGTGCTTTCCATATCGGGGAAGGTAACGCCCACATCTACCAGTATAAACTTTTCGTTGCCCTTGGGGCCGTATCCGTAAAGATACATATTCATGCCAATTTCACCAGCGCCGCCCAGCGGCAGGTAAATCAATCTGTCTTTCTTAGCCATTTAATTTCTTTCTATTCAGGCTCGCAATCAACACCAGACCATGCACGGTCAAATCCGTATCAATATGGTCAAAAACCTTGGTGCCTTGCGCAAATAAGGTCGAGAGGCCGCCCGTGGCGATGATTTTCATCTTTTGCCCGCGTTCCTCTTGAATACGTTTACATATGCCTTCCACCAGCCCAATGTAACCCCAAAATATGCCCGATTGCATACATCCGACCGTATTGGTGCCCACCACCTTCTCCGGCTGGGACACATCCACATGCGGTAAAGCGGCGGCGGCGTGGTGAAAAGCCTCCATCGAGACATTGACTCCTGGGGCAATAACGCCGCCCACATAGGCGCCGTCATGGTCCGCCACATCAAAGGTGGTGGCGGTGCCGAAATCGACGATAATCAGATTGCCGCCATAGCGATCATAGCCCGCCACGCAATTCACC
>WFUK01000248.1 GCA_015485015.1 Paracoccaceae bacterium
GCAGCTTAGCGATGTGATTGTGCGCCAAACCAATGACTTACGGCGCATTGTTGATGAGTTTTCCAAATTCGCCCGCATGCCCGCGCCAGAGCCAAAACCGCTGGATCTGGTCGAGCTGGTGCGGGGCGCGGTGCTGCTGGCGCAATCTGGCCGGCCCGATATTACCTTTACCAGCAGCCTGATTGCGGGGCCGGTCGAGATCATGGCCGATGGCACCATGCTCAATCAAGCCCTGACCAATCTTCTGAAGAACGCCGGAGAAGCCATTGATACCAGAGTGAAAAACAATGATGAGTTCCAAGGGTTGATCCATGTCGAGCTGCGTTTCGAGCGCCAAAGACCCATGCTGCTCATTCAGGATAACGGCGTCGGCCTGCCCGATGATCGCGCCCGGCTTTTCGAGCCATATGTGACCCATCGGGATAACGGCACCGGCCTTGGCCTGCCGATTGTCAAGAAAATCATCGAAGAGCATGGCGGCACGCTGGAATTGCGCACCGCGCCGGTATTTGCCCATAATACCCATGCCGGGGCCGAGGCCCGTATTACCCTGCCAACCACCATAGTAAAGAGGCATCCGGATGAGTGACATCCTTGTAATCGACGACGAGCAAGACATTCGCGAACTGGTGGCGGATATCTTGCAAGACGAAGGCTATAGCGCCCGCTTGGCCCGCAATTCGCAAACCGCATTCGAGGAAATCAACCGCGCCGAGCCGGATTTGATCATCCTTGATATCTGGCTGAAAGATAGCGAATTTGACGGGATCGACATTCTGAAAAGGACCAAGCGCGATAATCCCAATGTGCCGGTTGTGATTATTTCCGGCCATGGCAATGTGGAAATCGCGGTGGCGGCGGTGAAGCAGGGGGCCTATGATTTTATCGAAAAACCCTTTAATATCGATCAGTTACTGGTGGTTATCGAGCGCGCGCTAGAGGCGTCTCGCCTGCGCCGCGAGAATTTGAGCCTGAAAGGCTCGGACCCGAAATCCTGCGAGATGGTCGGGCAAAGCCATAGCTTCAAGGCGCTGAAATCCCAGCTGGACAAGGTCGCGAAAACCAATGGTCGGGTGATGCTCACCGGCCCTGCCGGCACCGGCAAGGAAATCGCGGCGCGCTATATTCACGCCCATTCGCCCCGCGCTGACGGTCCGTTTGTGAGCGTGGTTTCGGCCAGCATTGGTCCCGAACAGATGGAAACCGTGCTTTTCGGCCGCGAGGTGGATGGCAAGGTGCAGCCCGGTTTGCTGGAAAAAGCCCATGAGGGGGTGCTGTTTTTTGACGAGGTCGCCGATATGCCGCTGGAAACCCAATCGCGCATTTTGCGGGTATTGGTCGATCAGAGCTTTACCCGCGTTGGCGGGCAAAATACCGTGCGGGTGGATATCCGGTTTATTTCCGCCACCACCAAGGATTTACAGGCTGAGATTGCCGCCAAGCGGTTTCGCATCGAGCTTTATCATCGCCTGAATGTGGTGCCGCTGGCTGTGCCGCCGCTTTCCGAGCGCCAAGACGATATTCCGGTGCTGGCCGAGCATTTTATCGAGCAGCTCAACCTCACCCAAGGGCTTAGCAAGCGTGGTCTGGCCGCTGAAACCCTGAGCCAGCTGCAAATGATGCCATGGCCCGGCAATATTCGGCAATTACGCAATACTTTGGAGCGGATTTTGATCCTTGGTCCTGATAACGGCGCGATTTTGCCCGAGGAATTGCCACAAGACCCGGCGCTGGACCCCAAATCCGGCGACCGGTCCAAGCTGTCCTCGGCCATGATGCTGCTTTCCCTGCGCGAGGCGCGCGTGGCGTTTGAAATTGATTATCTATTGGCGCAAATCGACCGCTTTAATGGTAATATTTCGCAAACCGCAAAGTTTGTCGGGATGGAGCGTTCGGCCCTGCATCGCAAGCTCAAAACCCTTGGCATTGCCGGCTCTATCGGCACCGATTAGCATTTGACCCAAGACCGAATTCGCGCATAATCCCCCGGGATAAAACAAGGACAGCGGTATGAAAGTTATCATTTGTGGTGCAGGGCAGGTGGGGTGGCAAATCGCCCGCCATTTATCGCGTGAAAACAATGATGTAACGGTTGTGGACAAGGACGAGGCGCTGATCCGGCGGATTTCGGAAGCGCTGGATGTGACCGGCGTAACCGGATTTGCCTCCTATCCCGATGTGCTGGAGCGGGCAGGGGCCAAGGATGCGGAAATGATTATCGCCGCCACCTTTGCCGACGAGGTCAATATGGTGACCTGCCAAGTGGCGCATTCGATGTTTAACATCCCGCGAAAAATCGCCCGTTTGCGTTCGCTTTCCTATCTGGATGCGATTTATTCCGATCTTTATCGCCAGGATCATATGCCGATTGATGTGGTGATCTCGCCCGAGCGCGAGGTGGCCGAGGCCGCGATGCGCCGGCTGGCGGTGCCGGCCGCCTTTGATACCGAGAGCTTTATTGATGGCGAGGTTGATCTGCTGGGCATTAGCCTAAGCGATGATTGCCCCGTGCTGGATACCCCGCTGCGCCAGTTGACCGAGCTGTTTTCGACCCTGAATGCGGTGGTGGTCGGGGTGCAGCGCAAGGGCAAGATGTTTGTGCCGGAGCCGGAGGATCAGCTTTTTGCCCAGGATCTGATCTATGTGATTACCGCCAATTCCGACCTGAACCGAACGCTGGAAATATTTGGCAAGACCCAGAAAAAAGGCGACAGGGTGATTGTTATCGGCGGTGGCAATGTCGGGCTCGGGGTGGCGCAAAGCCTTGAGCAAGCCACGCATCGCACCCGCGTCAAGCTGATCGAGCTGGATCGCAGCATCGCCGAAACCGCCGCGGACGCGCTGGAGCGCACCATCGTTTTGCACGGCGACGGGCTGGATATGGAGCTGCTGGACGAAGCCAATATCTCCAAGGCCGATGCGCTGCTGGCCGTTACCGATGACGATAAAACCAACCTGCTATCTTGTGCGCGCGCCAAGGCCATGGGCTGCTCTTTGGTGATTGCGCTGGTGAATGATCCCAGCCTCGTGAGC
>WFUK01000249.1 GCA_015485015.1 Paracoccaceae bacterium
GTCACATTTTACGAAGGTCATTTGATGCCCGCCATAAACCGCAAGCTCTCCGTCGCCCCGATGATGGACTGGACCGACCGCCATTGCCGGTTTTTCCACCGGCTGCTGAGCGGCCGAACCTTGCTTTACACCGAGATGGTTACCGCACAGGCGGTGATCCATGGCCATCGCGAGCGCCTGCTGGGCTTTAGCCCCGAGGAGCAGCCGCTGGCCTTGCAGCTTGGCGGCTCCGATCCCGCGCTTTTGGCCGAGGCGACGCGGATCGCGGCTGATTTTGGCTATCCGGAGGTGAATCTCAATGTCGGCTGCCCCTCGGATCGGGTGCAATCGGGCAGTTTTGGCGCGGTTTTGATGGAGCAGCCCGCGCTGGTGGCGACCTGCGTGCGCGCCATGCAGGGGTTTGGTCCCGAGATCACGGTTAAATGCCGGATCGGTGTGGATGAGCAGGACGCGCCCAAAACCCTGCCTGCGTTTTTGCAAACCGTGCGCGCGGCGGGGGTGACAAGCTTTACCATTCATGCGCGCAAGGCGTGGCTGCAAGGGCTTAGCCCGAAGCAAAACCGCGATGTGCCGCCGCTGGATTATCCGCTGGTCTACGCGATGAAAGCCGCATTTCCCGATCTGGAAATCTGCATCAATGGCGGGGTGAATTCGCTGGATGCAGCGCAAAAGCACCTGGAGCATGTGGACGGGGTGATGATTGGCCGCGCCGCTTATCACCAGCCGTTTGATATCCTGTCCGGGGCGGATCGGCGAGTGTTTGGCATGGGGGCGGTTAAGCCAGAGGCCGAGGTGATCGGCCAAATGTGCGATTATATCGAGGATGAGCTTGCCAAAGGCGCGCGGCTCAATCAGATTACCCGCCATATGCTGGGCGCTTTTGCCGGCAGGCCGGGGGCGCGGCAATGGCGGCGGATCCTGTCCGAAGGGGCGCATCTGGACGGGGCGAACTCGGCACTGGTTTTGCAGGCTTTTGAGGCCGTGAAGGGGTAGAAAATGGAACTTTTGTGGCTGTTGATCTTGATGCTGGCCATTGGTGCTTTTGCCGGTATTGCCGCTGGCTTGCTCGGGGTTGGCGGCGGCATTATTCTGGTGCCGGCCTATTATTATGCCTTTGAATCAATGGGGTATCAAGGTGATAGCCTGATGCAGATCTGTGTGGCGACCTCGCTTGCCACCATCATCGTAACCTCGGTGCGTTCGGTTTTGAGCCATCATAAAAAGGGTGCGGTTGATTGGGAGATTTTGCGCGGCTGGGCGCCGGGGATCGCCATTGGCGCTGCGCTCGGCGTGCTGCTGGCCTCGGGGCTGAAATCGCAAACGCTGATGTTGGTATTCGGATTCCTGGGCATTGTTGTGGGTCTTTATATGGCGTTCGGGCGGCAGGAATGGCGGCTGGGTTCGGTTATGCCCACAGGCGCGGGGCGGGCGTTGTTTTCGCCGGTCATCGGGTTTTTGTCGGTGCTGATGGGCATTGGCGGGGGCAGCTTCGGGGTGCCGTTAATGAGCCTTTATGGCCGGCCGATCCATAAGGCCGTGGCCACAGCGGCCGGATTTGGCGTGATCATTGCGGTGCCGTCCACCATCGGGTTTTTGCTTAGCGGCTGGGGAGACCCGAGCGCGCCGCCTTTCACCTTTGGTCGGGTTAATCTTCCGGCATTTGCGATCACGGTTTCGATGACATTGCTCACCGCGCCGCTCGGGGTGAAGCTGGCGCATAGGATGGACCCAAAGCCGCTCAAGCGGATATTTGCGGGGTTTATTATTATAATGGCGCTGAATATGCTCAGAAAAGGGCTATTGGCGTAAGATCATCGCATTTTTGCGGATCACCACTTCGGAGAGTTCCTCAATAAAGCTCATGCCCAAAAGCGAGGTATGCAGCGCGCCCGGTTCGGCAATCGCCCCTTGCACATTATACACAACCACCCCGCCAATTCTGACTTGGGAAAACTGGTAATAAGCCACTTGGCTGCGCCCGCCGGCGGTGGTGAGCGGGACGTTGAAATCCAGCAAATCAGGGTCAACACCGGCGCGCAAGGCATCGTCATAGCGCAGCAAAATCATCGAGGCGCCGGTATCGACCATCACGCCAATATCGGCGGAATCGATCTTGGCAATGGCGCGAAAATGCCCGTCCCATGCGCGGTTCAGCGTGGTTTCCATCGGCGCGGTGGCAACAGCGGCAAAAGGGTCCGGCTGGCCAAATTCCATCTGGATCGCCCCGAATACAACGCCGCCAAACATCAAAGCGGGCAGGGTGCCGGTGACAAACCCCTTATCCTTGCCGCGCAACAGGCCAAATCCGGTGGCAAAAAGAACGGCGATCAGCGCATCCAGCCACATAATACCGCCGGGCAAAGAGATATAGCCCGCAATCGTGCTACGGGCGAAAATAAGCGCCCCTGCGTAGATGATGATAAAAAAGCTCAGTAAGCGCATGATAATCCTGTATTTATATCCTCTTTAGCACACCGGAATCAATTTTCAAATCTAGAACGAAAAAATTAACCATGTGTGACTATTTGGACTCACGGCGCTTTTTTCTTCGCTTGCCGCGTATTTGCGGCGCGCGCGCGGCCAAGGTGGCGGAGATTTCGCGCCGTTCGCTATCGCTGATCCGCCCCCAGCGCGAAATCTCGTCTGTTGTGCGAAGACAGCCCATGCACAGCCCGCTTTCGCGGTGGATCACACAGATATTCACGCAAGGCGATTGCACCTCGTCGCGCTGCCAAGGCTCATCCATTTCTGATATTTTCCAGCCGGTCCAGCGCCCCTTGCAGGATATATCCAGCGGCGACATGGTCAATTACCTCGGCCCGATGGGCGCGCGAAATATCGGCCTCCAGCAAGGCGCGCTCGGCGGCTACGGTGGACAGGCGCTCGTCCCAATAGGTGAGGGGCAGCGGGCAAAGCCGCTCGAAATTGCGGGCAAAGGCGCGGGTGGCTTGCGCCCTTGGCCCTTCGGACCCGTCCATATTTCGCGGCAGGCCCAGCACCACCCCGCTGATATTTCGCGCTTCGATAATGTCGAGAAGCGCCTGCGCATCCACGCCGAATTTCCGCCGCTTCACGGTGGAAACCGGCGTGGCGATGCTCAGACGGTTATCCGAGATCGCCACGCCGATGGTTTTTGTGCCAAGGTCCAGCCCGATCAGCGCCCGGCCTCGGGGCAGGGCTTTGGAGAAGGTGCCGATATCCTCCAGAATCATTGCACAGCGGCAGCCGCGGCATCGATCTGGGCCAAGGCTGCCGGATCATCTGCATAGGCGGCGCGGGCATCGGCGATGGCTTTGGCAATGGCGTCCTGATCGCCCAACACCCCGTTTACGCTAATCAGGCGCGCCCATTCATCAACCGTGCCGCCTTCATTGGCCAATCGCTCGGTCAGGCGGGCCACCATGGAGCCGATCATTTCCTGACGGCCGGCTTCGGTCATATCGGCGGAGTCCTGCACCTGCTGCGCGCTCGGGCCGGGAAGGTTTGGCGCGGCAGGGGCGGCTGGCGAAGCGGCGGGCGCTTGCACGGTGGCGGCTTGCTCGATCTGGGCCAAAGCGGCAGGGTCATCGCCGTAAGCTTCGCGGGCGTCTGCCAGCGCTTGTGCCGCGGCTTCGGTATCCCCCAGCACAATATTCGCGCCGATCAGCCGCGCCCATTCAGCGGCGCTGCCGCCCTCGCTATACAATCGCTCGGTGAGCTGGGCCACCATGGAGCTGATCAAATTCGAGCGCTCGCCATCGGTCATATCCTGTGCGGCCTGTATTTGCTCGGCGGTCGGGCCAGCCAGATCGGGCTGGGGAACCACACCGGCTTGCACCGCCAGATCATCAATATTGGCACGAATGGCGGCGATCCATGGCGCATCTTCCGGGCCTTCGCGCAGGAGCTGGTTCCACATGATATAGGCCTGTCGTGGCTGGTCATATTGCGCCAATGCCAATCCGGCGTAATAGCGCGCGCGCGGATTTTCCGGAATGGCGGCCATAACGATATCCAGCGCCGCGATTGACTCTGGCGATACATAGCCTTGGGCGGCCAAAATCATCAGCTCGGCATGCTCCAGATGGTCTTCCGGCGTGGCATTATCGCCAAGGATTTCAAGAACCTTGTCTTCGGCGGCGTGGGCTTCGATCATGCGGCCCGCCGTAGCCAGCGCGCGGGTCAGCATTTGATGGCCTTCCAGATCATCCGGCCGGCCTTTCAGCACTTCGGCGAGTTGGTCGATCAAAGCGGCGTCGCGGGATTGGGTCAGCGAATCAAGATTTGGCAGGCCGGCGCTATCGTCTTGCTGGCGATTCAGAACAAATGCCTCGGCTTCGGTTTGCGAGGGGCGATCATTGCCCATGGCAGCCTGTCGGGCCAGATTTTCCTTGATCGGCAGGTCCGGCAAGCCCGGATGCCCCCAGCTGCGATATAGGCCAAGGCCGCCAAATACAATACTCAGGGTAATCACCGTGGCCAGCGCATAGGTGGTGCTGCGCGGTGCGACCGGGGGTGGCGGGGTTGCGTCTTCTTCTTTTGCCGCGGCCAGCAAGCGCCGCGAAACCTCGGTGCGCACGCGCTGGGCTTCGGCGGGGGTGATAATGCCACGGTTTTCGTCGCTGTCTATTTCTTTCAGCTGGTCCTTATAGACCTGAATATCATAGCTGGAGCGCGCCGCAGGAGCGTCCTTCTCCCGCTTGAGTAACGGGTATAGGGTCCATACGATTGTCGCCAATGTAACGATCACTACCGGAATCCAAAAAATCATTTTATGCGCGCCCTCTATGCTTTATTTGCGCGCACAATACGCTGGCCCGCACTCTCTGCGCAACGCCCAATCTTGATCGGGAAGAATTGCGGGCGCAAATGTCGCGAACCGCGCAAGCCGCGACGGTTACAGACTTTGCATATAGGGTGGTTTTTCGCTATTACAGTCACATAACCGTGAGTATCGGAGCCTATCGATGAAAAAGAAATACTCTGCCTTTGCCATCGCGCGCGAAGCTATGCGCTCGCATAGCGGATGGAAGCGGGCCTGGCGCTCGCCCGAGATGAAGAAATCCTACGAAATTGTGATCGTGGGCGCGGGCGGGCATGGGCTGGCTACGGCCTATTATCTGGCGAAAAACCACGGCATTACCAATATCGCGGTGATCGAAAAAGGCTGGCTCGGTGGTGGCAATACCGGCCGCAATACCACCATCATCCGCTCGAATTACCTGCAAGACGAAAGCGCCGCGATCTATGAAAA
>WFUK01000250.1 GCA_015485015.1 Paracoccaceae bacterium
CCGCCAGCACCAGCCCGCGATAGACAGTTTGCACGTCGATCAGATAGACAATGACTGGATAGGAATGCATGTGGCGATTGGCAGCCATATTATAAAAGGCCCACATTGTTCGCGTGGCGCGCGCTGAAATGCTTTGGCGATCGGGGTGTATTTCCTCGGTGGTAATCGCTTCCAGCACATGGCGAATTTTTCCGCCTTTGGCCAGATAGTGGGTGCCAAATTCAGAATCCTCACCCCCGCTGGCGTTGAATCTATCGTCAAAGCGCAGCGCCATAGCATCGGGGCTAAACACCCGCGCATGAAATATGGTATTTCCGCCGGCACCATTTTTGATCAGGGTTCCGGTTTTGGCCTTGTTGGGCGGGCGGTTGGGCGGATGCCATTTGGGAGTGTTTTCCGGCACCGTGCGCCGCCATTGCCCGACAAACATATCGGTATCCTGGTATTTCCGGATCGCGCCGACCATATGAACCAGCCATTCCGGATCAATGATTTGGTCGTCATCCACACTACCAAGCCAATCAACCTTCATGGCGATTGCGGTTTCCAGAGCTTTGTTTCTGGCGCGGCTCAGCCCCGGCTCGGGGGCGATGATATGCTCGATATCCATGGTTTTGCCAAAGCTTTTGATGATCTCGCCATAGGCCGGATTTTCGTCATTTTCCACCACGGCAAAGCGCAGCGCGCAGCGCTCGGGCAGGGTGAGGCGAGCAAGGCAGCCAAGCGCCCGCGTTAGCAATTCGGGGCGCTGGCGTGAGCAAATAATGATCGCAACGGATATTTCGTCAGGCTGGGGGTTCAATTTATCACCGGATATTGGGCTGAATTATGAAGCAAAAACGGGTATTTCACAAATGTGCCGCTACTTTATGCTCCGGAACCCAACAGAATTGCAACAGGTTGTAACCTTTCCCACATAGCCAAATTTAATGGCTAGTAAACGCATATTTATTTGGGTAGAAGGAGGAAGCCCCTTTTGGGCGACCTTAATTGCGCAAAATCTAAGGAATGAAAAAATGAAAGCACTTAAACTTGCCGCTCTCGGCGTTGTAGCAGCTGGTTCTGCTATCGCTGGCACCGTAACCTTTGTAGCTCCGGAAGTTGTAGCGATCGAAGAACCAGCTCGCATGGGCGGTTCCGGCGCGTGGCTCATCCCACTCGTAATCGTTGCGATTCTGGCTCTGGCTTTGAGCAACAACAACAGCTCCAATCTTTGAGCAATAACACACTCAACTAATTCGCTTTTTGCGGATTGCTAGGTGAATTATTAACGGGCGATCCTGCTGGGATGCGCCCGTTTTTTATAACGTTTCGGCGTTGGTCGAAGGCGCTTCATATCCGGCTTCTTGCATCAGGCGATTGGAATTGGTTTCAACCACGGCTTCTATCTCGACCAGAAAGTCCTTGATAGCTTTGCCGGGTTCAATCGGCGGCAAAAATTCCATCACCGCGACGCCCGGTTTGCGATAAGGGCTGCGCCGCGCCCAAAAAACACCGGTATTGGTCGCCGCCGGAATACAGACCTGCCCAAAGCGATCATAAAGCACAGCCGCGCCCACCTTATAGGGCTTCTGCGCGCCGGGCAGCACGCGAGTGCCTTGGGGGTAAATCACGGTTTGCCCCGCGTCTTTTTGCTGGTTCTCCGCAAGATCAGAAACCATTTTTTTCACCGCATTGCCCTTCTTGCCCCGCGCAACCGCCGCCGCGCCGATCCGCAGCGCATAAAGCCCGATAACCGGTGCAAAAACCAGCTCCCGCTTCATAATGAATTTGGCGCGGGGCAGGATATACATCAGCATCATTACATCGAGAAAGGACATATGCTTGGCGCAAACAATCACATCACCCGAGGGCACCTCGCCCCGATATTCGACCTTTAAGCCGCAGATCACCCGCAAATACCAGAATATGGTTTTGCAATAGGCCTTCATCGCCCAATAGGCACCGTTGACCGACCAAATCGCCAGTGGGGCAAATAATATGCCCTGCACCAGCAATGTGAGATACATCAGAAAATCGAACAGAATGGAGCGAAGGAGCAGCATGATATTCCTAGATTTCGCGGCGCAGATGGTAATGGGCGGCCATGCGCGAGGCGACAAAAGCCGAAATGCCGACCAAAACCGGCACTACCAGCGGATAGACCCAATCAAGCCCGCGCAATTCCAGCCCCGATAGCAGCCCGCTGGTTTGCGGCTGCGATGGAAAAAAAAGCACCGCAATCAGCGCAAGAATCATGCCGACACCGGCCCCGAAGGTGGCGCGCAGGGTAATGCGGCGCACAAAGGCCTGTGCGATATACGAATCGCGCGCCCCCAGCAGGCGCAGGGTGCGGATGATGCCTTGGTTGGAGGCCAGCGCCGTATTGGCCGAAAGCACCACGATAATCACGGTAATCAAAGCCGTCAGCCCCAGCGAAACAGCCACCATCAAGCGCAGCCGGTTAGAGGCTTCCAGAATAGGCGCGCGCCAAAAGCTGTGGTCATTATAGCTGGCATCGGGCGCTTCGGCCTTCAGGCGCAGCAGCAGGCTTTCGCCATCCAGCCCCGTATCGGCAATTTGCACATTTATCAGGCGCGGCAAGGGCAGGGTATCGGTGGAAATGCCCTCGCCAAGCCACGGGGTGAGCAGTTCGATTTGAGAGGCGTCGCTGATGATCTCGGCGCTCGCAACCCCGGGCGTGGTGCGCAAAACCTGCAAGGCGGCTTCGGTTTGCAGATCCAGCGCCTCGCCTTCGGCCACGATTTGAACGGTGGCCGATTGCGCCAGATCCAACGACCAGTAATCCGCCAGATGCCCGAGCGCGAGCGAAAGGGTGAGGGCGAAAACGGCGATAAAAGCCATGGCCCCCGAGGCGGTGCCGGTCAGCCATGTAGCGTTGCCCTTGGGCGGCACGATTTGGTCCGAGGGGGAGCCCCCCATCATAAAGGCCAGCGGATTCTCGCTCATAATTGCGCTCCCGCCAAGCTCAAATTCCCGCCCTTGAGGCGCAGCACTTTGGCCGGCACCCGACCCTTGATCGAGCGAATCAGATTAAGATCATGGGTGGCCAGCAAAATGGTTTTGCCCATTTTGTTCAGCTCCACCAGCAGGGTAAGCAGGCGCTGCCCCATCTCCCAATCGACATTGCCCGTCGGCTCGTCTGCCACGATCATTTCAGGGTCCATGATCACGGCGCGGGCCAGCGCGAGGCGTTGCCGCTCGCCGCCGGATAGCTCCTCGGGGAAGGCATCGGCGCGGTCGCCCATATCCACCCATGCCAGCAGATCCTCGATATTTTCCATGCTGTCCTCGATATTTTTCCCGGCCACCAGCAAAGGCAGCGCGATATTTTGTCGAACGGTCAAATGGTTAAGAAACTGGCAGTCTTGATGCACCACACCTACACGGCGGCGCATCTGGGTGATTTGCTCACGCGAGAGTTCTGACACTTCCTGATCAAAAATCTTCAACGAACCGGAATCCGGCATCAGGGAAAGATAGCACATCTTGAGAAATGTGGTTTTCCCCGCACCGGAGGGTCCGGTTAGAAAATGAAAGGAACCCGCCGCGAGTTCCTGGTTCACATTTTCCAAAATGGCCCGAGGGCCATAGCTAAATCCGGCGTTATTCAGCAAGATCACAAGAAATTCCTCCAATTTTGCAGACATTCTCACGGAAACGCGCTAAGCTCAAGCCCTAAGCCCTTGATCCTCTTGGAATAGGCCGGATTGGGGGCTACAATTATAAATAGCCTGATTCGAGCGGCAACAGATAAATACAGGACCTATGACCATGCGGATAACATGCCCAAGCTGCCAAGCGACGTATGTAGTTGGTGAATCGGATATTCCGGATGACGGAATTGAAGTGGAATGTAGCGCGTGTTTGCAGCGTTGGACACAAATGCCGGCGGGATTTACGCCCGAGGAGAAATCCGAACCGGCGGCAAGCGACACTGCTGAACCTGTTGAAATACCAGAGCAACCTCTAGCCAATGCCGAGCCTGAAGCGGCGGCGGAGGTTGACACCCCGAGCGCCGCAGCGCCGTCTATTCCAGAGCCAGAGCCAGAGCCAGAGCCAGAGCCAGAGCCAGAGCCAGAGCCAGAGCCAGAGCCAGAGCCAGAGCCAGAGCCAGAGCCAGAGCCAGAGCCAGAGCCAGAGCCAGAGCCAGAGCCAGAGCCAGAGCCAGAGCCAGAG
>WFUK01000251.1 GCA_015485015.1 Paracoccaceae bacterium
CCAAACGGCCGTGGTATATATGTGTTCGCCCCCTGCGGATTGGAGGGCGAACACATATATACCACGGCCGTTTGGTCCAGCACCTTAGGGCCGAGCGCAGCAAAATCCGGCAAAAACCCATGGCTTTCCTCGGCATTGACAAACACCGCCTTGGCCCCCGCCGCGCGGGCCGCCACCATATAGCATTGGTAAAACGGATTGGGGATCAGCACCAAAGGCTGCGCGCCGTTTTTTTCTTCGGGGCAAAGCGCCAAGCAGGCGTTGAACAACCCTTCTCGCGTGCCGTTCAGCGGCAGGATATCAGCCTCATCCACCGTTTCCAGCGCATAGCGCCGCTCCAGCCAGCGGGCAATGGCAGCGCGCAACTCGGGCGCGCCCTCGTTCGGGGGGTATTTGTTAAAGCCCGCCGCGTGCTCGACCAAAGCCTCCATCGCAAAGGCCGGAAAGCGGTGTTTTGGCTCGCCAATGGACATATGCAAGACCTCGCCCCCCGCAGGCACGGGGGCAAGCAGGGCGCGTAGGCGCGGAAAGGCGTATTCGGGCAGAGCCGAAAATCGCTGGGGAAACTGCATATTGGCCTCGATTGCTGGGTCTGATCGCCCGTTTGGGGCTAGTTTATCGGTTCAGGGCGGCTGCGTCCAGCCCTGCACCTTGCGCCCGACGAAAAGAATGCGTAATTGCCACCCATGGAAACCGAAATCGACGACATACACCCGCTGTTTTATGGCGCGCCCAGCAATACCAGCTTCAAAAAGCTGCGCAAAAGGATCATCCGGCAAACCCGCGAGGCGGTGGAAAGCTATGGCATGGTCGAGCGCGGGGCGCGCTGGATGGTGTGCCTCTCGGGGGGCAAAGACAGCTATACCCTGCTGGCCGCTTTGATCGAGCTGAAATGGCGCGGGCTATTGCCGGTGGAGCTGCTGGCGGTGAATCTTGATCAGGGGCAGCCGGGTTTTCCGGCCACGGTATTGCCGGCTTTTCTTGAAAAAATGGGGGTGGAACACCGGATTGAATATCAGGACACCTATTCGATCGTGATGGACAAGGTGCCGGAGGGCAACACCTTCTGCGCCCTTTGCTCGCGGTTGCGGCGCGGCAATCTTTACCGGATCGCGCGGGAGGAAGGCTGCTCGGCGGTGGTGCTGGGGCATCATCGGGACGACGCGCTGGAGACGTTTTTTATGAACCTTTTTCATGGCGGCAAGCTGGCGGCGATGCCCGGCAAGCTGCTGAATGATCAGGGCGATCTTTTTGTGCTGCGCCCGCTGATCAATGTGGCCGAGGCGGATTGCGACAAATTTGCCGCTGCGATGCAATATCCGATCATCCCGTGCGATCTTTGCGGCTCGCAAGACGGCTTGCAGCGCCAGCAGATCAAGCGGCTTCTGGATGGTTGGGAGCAGAATTCACCCGGGCGGCGCAATGTGATTTTCAAGGCGCTGACCAACGGCAACCCCAGCCATTTGCTTGATCCCGATATGTTTGACTTCAATTCCCTGCAACGAATCGCCCCAACAAACCCTGACAGCCCCAAAAACCCTTGACCTTTTGCGCCACAGGCTGTTGAACCCAACTGATGAATTCTTGACCGCCAAGCGGAGTGTTTCCTATGGAAGACCAAAATAAAAATATGATCCTTGCCATTGTGCTGAGCATGGCCGTGATTTTCGGCTGGACGGTGTTTTTTCCGCAAGAGCCTGCCACCGACCTTGGCAGCCAGCTGGAAGCCCTGCCCGAAGACGCGATAAGCACGCCGGTGGCAGGCACAACGCCGCCCGTAGCGGCGGGGGGGGAAGCGGTTGCGCCGGTGATGCAGGAAGGCGCGGTAGAGGCGGCGCGGATCGATATCAGAACCCCAGAGCTTTCCGGCTCGATCTCTTTGCTGGGGGGGCGGATCGATGATCTGCACCTGACCGAATATAATGTGAACCTCGGGGATGATTCCGAGAAAGTGGTTTTGCTTTCTCCGACCGATAGCGCCACGCCCTATTATGCGGTTTGGGGCTGGACCGGCACGGCGGCGGGCAATGGCGGCGGCACCCCCAATGCCTCCACCGTCTGGAGTGTGGAAAGCGGCACCACCCTGACCGATACCTCGCCGATCACCCTGAAATGGGACAATGGCGCAGGGCTGATATTCCGCCGCACGATTTCGGTAGATGATCAATATATGTTCGATATCGAACAAAGCGTGGAAAACACTACGGGCAACGCGGTGCGCTTGGCCCCTTATGGCATTATCGCCCGCAATGGCGAGCCTGATACCCAGGGCTTTTATCTGCTGCATGAAGGGGTGGTTCGCGCCTCTGACGGCGAGTTGGAAGAGATCAAATATAACGATATGCCCGATTTCGACATTGTGCCCGGCGATGGTGCGGTCGATATCATCGAGGTGCAGGCAAATGGCTGGATCGGCTTTACCGATAAATACTGGATGACCACCCTCATTCCAGAGCCAGGTGCCGGCTTTAACTCGGTCGCCAAATATACCGCCGCCACCGACACGTACCAAACCGACATGCGCTTTGCGGCGATGGATGTGCCAGCGGGCCAAACCACGGCCATGCACACCTCGCTTTTTGCCGGTGCCAAGGTGGTGGACACCATCAAATATTACGAGGCCGAGCGCGGTATCGAAAACTTCATCGACTCCATCGATTGGGGCTGGTTCTATTTCATCACCAAGCCGATGCAGGGGCTGCTCGCATGGGTGCATAGCCTCGTCGGCAATATGGGTTTTGCCATTATCGGGCTGACCTTGATTGTGAAAATCTTGCTATTCCCGCTGGCCTATAAATCAGCGGTATCGATGGCGAAGATGAAAAAGCTACAGCCGGAAATGGCCAAGCTGAAAGAGCGCTTCGGGGATGACAAGCAAGCGCTGCAAAAAGAAACCATGGCGTTTTATAAAAAAGAAGGTGTTAATCCGGCGGCGGGCTGCTTGCCGATCCTCATCCAGATCCCGATTTTCTTTGCGCTTTATAAGGTGCTGTTTGTCGCGATTGAAATGCGGCACGCGCCGTTTATCTGGTGGATACAGGATCTCTCCGCCCCGGATCCATCCAGCTGGCTCAATCTGTTTGGTCTGTTGCCCTATGATGTTTCATGGGCGCCGCAGCTGCTTTCCATTGGCCTGTTCCCGATCCTGATGGGCGTCACCATGTGGATGCAGCAAAAGCTGAATCCGGCCCCCACCGAGAAAACCCAAGCCATGATTCTGGCGTGGATGCCGTGGGTATTCATGTTCATGCTTGGCGGTTTTGCCTCGGGTCTGGTGATTTACTGGGTCGCCAACAACACGCTGACCTTTGCCCAGCAATATTTCATTATGCGCAGCCAAGGGGTAAAACCTGACGTGTTTGGCAATATCCTGTCGGGTCTGAAAAAGAAAAAACCCGACTAGCCCATGCCCTCGATCGCCCATATATCTTGCCACCCGATCAAAGGCGTGGGGCGGATGGCGCTAGACGCTATCCGGCTGGAAGCGGGCAAAACCATGCGCGGCGACCGTATTTGGGCTGTGGCGCATGAGGCCAGCCAATTTAACCCGGGCGCGCCGGATTGGACCCCGTGCAGCAGCTTTATTCGCGGAGCCAAAGCGCCCGAGCTGCAAGCGATATCGGTCAGCCAATATGTGGCGGGCGATGATATGGTGCTTAAGCATCCCGATCATCCACCCTTTCGCTTTAATCCCGATAAGGCCGCCGAGCATGCGGGGTTTATCACTTGGCTCACACAATTCGTGCCGCAAAACCGCGCCCAGCCAGCTACATTGGTAGCCGCTCCGGATCGCGGCATGACCGACAGCCCCTTTCCCTCGATCTCGATCCTCAACCTTGCCTCATTGGCCGAGCTTGCGGCCAAGGCGGGCCAGCCGATGAGCCAAGCTCGCTTTCGTGGCAATTTCTGGCTCGACGGGCTGGATGTATGGGAAGAATTCAGCTGGATCGGCAAAACCCTGCGCCTTGGCGAGGCCGAGGTGGTGATCCGCGAGCGCATCACCCGCTGCGTGGCAACGAATGTGGACCCCTTAACCGGCGTCGCGGATGTGAATACCCTAAGCGTGCTGGAAGCGGGCTGGGACCATAAGGATTTTGGCGTATATGCCGAGGTGGTAAAATCCGGCATGGTCGAAATTGATGACGGAGCGCATATATTATGAACCTGCCTTTTC
>WFUK01000252.1 GCA_015485015.1 Paracoccaceae bacterium
ATCAAAGCCCGCTCCATTTTGCGCTCGGCGGTGCGGCCAAAGGGATCAAACGGCGTGCCGCGCAGGCGCTTTAGCTTGGCCAGCAGCCGGAATTTACCCATCATCGAAGGGCCGTATTCCTTTTTTATGAGCTGGCCATTTGCGTCTTTTTTGCTAAAAAGCGGCGGCGCGAGGTGAAAGCGCATGGATTTCACATTGTCAAATTGCGCCTCCACCGCAGCCTCAAGCGTCTCGGCATGGAGCCGCGCCACCTCGTATTCGTCCTTATAGGTCAGCAGCTTATGGTATCCCAGCGCCATGGCCTCAGCCAGTTCGGCATCTTGCACCCTGGCGATGCGCTTGCGATATTTCCGAGCCAGCCGCTTGCCTTGGTATTTCACCAGATGCGCGGCGCGGGTATCAATGATCTGCTCAAGGCCCGGGGCCTCGGGGCTTGGTTTTTCCGCCATGGCCTGCTCGGGAAAGGCCACCGCCCAGCGGCCGATTTGCAGGGCTTTCAGATTGCCCTCGACCCCGGTTTTATTCAGCTCGATCGCCTTTTCCAGCGCCGCCAGCGATAGCGGCAGCCGCCCCGCCTGCCACGCCGCGCCCATCATCAGCACATTGGCATAAATCGCATCGCCAAGGTATTTTTCGGCCAGCGCCGTAGCATCAATCATGGTCAGCGCCGCTTCGCCAATCCGCCCTTCGATCGCCACTTCGAGCTGCGCCACCGGCAGGCTGAAATCGGTGTTCTGGGTGAATTCGCCGGTGATAATCTGGTGCGAATTGCAAACCACGCCGGTTTTACCGCGCTGCATCAGGCTAAGGGTTGACGGGCCAGCAGTGGTGACGACATCGCCCCCGATCACCGCATCCGCCTCGCCCAACGCCACACGCACAGCTTTGATATCGCTTGGATTTTCGGAAATCCGGCAATGCACCAGCACCGCGCCACCCTTTTGCGCCAGCCCCGCCATTTCCATCATGCCAGCGCCTTTGCCCTCCAAATGCGCCGCCATCGCCAAGAGCGCGCCGACCGTCACAATACCGGTGCCGCCGACCCCGGTTGCCACAATATTAAACGTGCCGTTAATCGCCGGAATAACCGGCTCGGGCAGTTCGGGCAGGTTCAGCTCGGCCAATGCAGGCTTTTTCGGGGTTGCCCCTTCCAATGTCACAAAGCTCGGGCAAAAGCCGCCAAGGCAGGAAAAATCCTTGTTGCAGGAGGATTGGTCAATCATGCGTTTGCGGCCAAATTCGGTCTCTAGCGGCAGGATCGACACACAATTGGACTGCACCCCGCAATCGCCGCAACCCTCGCAAACCTCGGGGTTGATAAACACCCGCTTGTCAATATCGGGAAAGCTGCCACGCTTGCGGCGGCGGCGCTTTTCGGCGGCGCAGGTTTGCACATAAAGGATCGCGGTGGTGCCGGAAATCTCGCGCAACTCGCGCTGCACGCGATCCATCCCGGCGCGCTCGACCAGCGCTATGCTCTTGGGAAAGGCGGCTTTGTCGATGTCTTCTTTCTCGTCATAAACCACCACCAGCTTTTTAATGCCCATGGCCACCAGCTCGGCGGCAATGCGCGGCGCGGTCAGCCCGCCTTCATTGGCTTGGCCACCCGTCATCGCTACGGCGTCATTAAACAGGATTTTATAGGTGATGGTGGTATTGGCCGCCAGTGCCGCGCGGATCGCCAGACTGCCGGAGTGATTATAGGTGCCGTCGCCGAGATTCTGGAACATATGCGGGGTTTTACTAAAGGGCGCCTCGCCGATCCAATTCGCCCCCTCGCCGCCCATCTGGGTGAAGCCGAGCGTATCGCGATCCATCCATTGCACCATATAATGACAGCCAATACCGGCATAGGCGCGCGAACCATCCGGCACTTTGGTTGAAGAATTATGCGGGCAGCCCGAGCAGAAATACGGGATGCGCTGCGCGAGCGGGGCGGAATTATCGGGCAGGGCGGCGGCTTCCAATGCGCTTTGCGCCGCTAGCAGCTTGTTATTGGATGCACCTTCTTCCACCAGTGTTTCGGCCAGTTTTTTCGCTACCAGAATCGGGTTCAGCGCGCCTTTTACCGTGAATAGCAGCTCGCCGTTTTCCTTTTTCCAGCCGATCACGCGACGGCCATGGCGCTCGTTAAAAATTGCTTCTTTTATCTGCACTTCCAACAGCTTGCGCTTTTCCTCCACCACGATAATCAGCTCCAGCCCCTCGGCCCATTCGCGGAAAGATTGCATGTCCAGCGGCCAAACCATAGCCACCTTATAGGTGGTGATGCCCAGCGCCTCGGCCTGCGCTTCGTCAATGCCCAAGGTCTCCAGTGCATGGGTGGTATCGAGCCAGCTTTTGCCCGAAGACACAATGCCGATGCGCGCGCCCGCCTTGCCGTGCATCCGCTTATCCAGCCCGTTGGCGCGCCCGAAAGCCTCGGCAGCGAAACGCTTGAAATCATGAATGCGGGCCTCTTGCTCGGCGCGATCATCGAGCATCCGGATATTCAGCCCGCCCTCGGGCATTTCGAAATCGGTCGGCAGCTTGACCTGCACCCGATCCGCAC
>WFUK01000253.1 GCA_015485015.1 Paracoccaceae bacterium
CCTTCCCTGATCGATTTGTCATGGCTCAAGCCACCTTGGACACCATCACAGATTCCGACTTGCGCCGCCTGACCTATTATAATCGCCGCGCGCTGGATAGCCTCTTGGCGGTGGTTGAATCGGCCAGTTCCCGCGATATCATCGAGCAAAGCCGCGTAAACGGAACCTTTCGCACCGCCATCTCCCGACTGGTAGATGCGGGCAAACGCTCCGGCCTTTCGGTAGATGTGGTCGCCATGTTTTTTGTTGAAGCCGTGACCGAGGAATTTGGCCAAGACTTTATGCAGCGCGTGGGTCAGGTTGCCGGCGGGCTTGATGTTATTACCCTGTTTAGAAATGTATCCAACCCGATGGACCCGCGCACTTCAAACGTGGATAACGGGATGACCTTTCTCAATGCCCTCGCGCAGGCCAGCGAAGATCTTGATCTTACCCGTGAAGCAGGCGATGAGCCAGCCGCATCCGCCACGGCAGCAGAGCCAGCCGCTTCGGCTGGCCCGCGTGCGCTTCCCAATGCCAGCGGGCCGGAGCGGATCATCGTTGACCGGATTGTGGTTGAAGGTGATGAATGGAGCATTGTGGTGCGGAGCGGCGATTCTCTGGCGCTGTTTGCCTCGGCCATCTATGGCGATTCGCTGGCATATAATGTAATTTATCAGGCCAACCGAAACGTGTTGAGCAACCCCAACACGCTCAATATTGGCATTAAGATAATTATTCCAAAACCTTAAGCGGAACTAGCCCGCCCGATCCAACCCCTGCAACAAGGGTAAAAGCCGCTTCATATCCGGGCCATGGGCGCGCCCGGTCAGGGCTTTGCGCAAGGGCATAAACAGCGATTTTCCCTTGCGTCCGGTGGTCTCTTTCAGGGCTTTGGTCCAGCTTGGCCATGTGGTTTCATCAAAGGGCCGCGCGGGCAAGGCTTTCAGGGCCTCGCGCACAAAATCCGCATCCTCGGGCGAGATATCGGGCGTGGCCCCGTCGCGGCATAGCGCCCACCACTCGGCGATTTCGGCGCGGGATTCGATATTATCCCTGATGGCCAACCAGAAGGCCTCGGTAATTTCCGCCGGCACGCCAAGCGCTGCCAGCTCAGCCGCCATATCCTCGGCCGTTAGCCCATGCAAAAAGCGGGCGCTAAGCGGGGCGAGATCATCCTCGTTGAATTTGGTTGGCGAAGCGTTGAAATCCGACAGCTCGAAGCCATCCAGAATTTCCTGCATATCGCGCCGTGGCTCCACCGGTTTGGACGAGCCAAGCCGCGCCATCAGCGAGATAATCGCCATCGGCTCCACGCCATTCGCCCGCAAATCCCGCAGCGCCAGCACCCCGAGCCGCTTGGAGAGCGCCTCGCCCTGCGCCCCCGTGAGCATGGAATGATGGGCAAAGCTTGGCAAGGCGCAGCCCATGGCTTGGATAATCTGGATTTGCGTGGCGGTATTGGTGGTATGATCCAGCCCGCGCACCACATGGGTGATACCCATATCGGTATCGTCGGCCACGGAGGCGAGGGTATATAGCACCTGCCCGTCGGCGCGGATCAGCACCGGGTCGGAAACGCTGGCGGCATCAATGGAAATATCTCCCAGAATGCCGTCTTGCCACTCGATCCGCTTATGATCGAGCTTGAAGCGCCAATAGCTGCCGCGCTCGGCCCGCAGCCTGTCTTTTTCCGCTTCCGACAGCGCCAGCGCCGCGCGGTCATAAACCGGCGGCTTGCCCATATTGAGCTGCTTTTTGCGCTTCAGATCCAGCTCCATCGGGGTTTCGAAACACTCGTATAGCCGACCATCCGCGCGCAGCTTTGCCGCCACCTCGGCGTAGCGCGAAAGCCTTGAGGACTGGGTCTCGATCCGGTCCCATAAAATCCCGAGCCAGCGCAGATCTTCCTGAATCGCGTCCACATATTCGGGCTTGGAGCGCTCGGGGTCGGTATCATCAATCCGCAGCACAAATTCACCGCCTGCTTTGCGGGCAATGGCAAAATTGAACAGCGCGGCGCGCAGATTGCCGATATGCAGATAGCCGGTGGGGGAAGGAGCAAAGCGAGTGATGATCATAGGTTTTTCCTCGATATTTTGGACTGTTTAGCGGCAATGCGCGCAGGGCGAAACCCCCATTTGGGGCTAGCTTTGGTCGCGCCAGCGGTTCACAATCGGATAGCGCCGATCCAGCCAGAAGGCTTTTAGCGATAGCCGCGCCCCCGGAGCCGACTGGAAGCGCTTGTATTCGCTGATATAAATCAGATGCTCGACCTTTT
The DNA here is from genome assembly GCA_015485015.1 of Paracoccaceae bacterium. GTDB lineage: Bacteria > Pseudomonadota > Alphaproteobacteria > Rhodobacterales > Rhodobacteraceae > UBA3077. Next base: position 2,261 of record WFUK01000253.1, read on the forward strand.
TCACCAGCGCGCGCTCATAGCCCATTTCCACCACCTCGGCCACGGATTTATCGCCGTCGATCAGGGCTTCCAGAATGGCATCCAGCACCTCGTAGGGCGGCAGGGAGTCCTCGTCTTTTTGATCTTCGCGCAGCTCGGCGGTCGGGGGTTTGTCGATCACGCTGGGCGGAATCACCTCACCCGCCGGTCCCATCATCCATGGTTCATGGTTGGCATTGCGCCAGCGGCAGCTCTCGAAAACGCGGGTCTTATAAAGGTCTTTGATCGGGTTATAGCCCCCCGCCATATCGCCGTAAATCGTGGCATAGCCAACGGCGACCTCGGATTTATTGCCGGTGGTCAGCAGCATTTCACCAAATTTATTGCTCATCGCCATCAGCAATAGCCCGCGCAGGCGGGACTGGATGTTTTCTTCGGTCACATCGGGGACCAGCCCCTCGAATAACGGCGCAAGGGTCTGGGTGATCGCCGCGCGCCCTGCGGCGATTGGAACGGTATCAAGCTGGCAACCAAGCGCCTTGGCCACGGATTCGGCATCGGCAAGGGAATCCTTACTGGTATATTCCGAGGGCAGCATCACGCAGCGCACATTTTGCGGGCCAAGCGCATCAGCGGCGATAGCGGCCACAATCGCGGAATCAATACCGCCGGATAGCCCGAGCAGCACCTTTTTGAAACCGGTTTTACCCATATAATCCCGCAGGGCCTCGACCATACAGCGATAATCCTGCGCCCAGCTATCGGGGTGGATCTCGCGCTCGCCACGCCGCGCCTTCCAGCCATCCGCGCCTTGCTCAAAATCCACATGGGTCAGGCTTTGGTCAAATACCGGCATTTGCACCGCCAGCTCGCCGCCGGGGTTCAGCACAAAGCTTGCGCCGTCAAACACCTGATCATCCTGCCCGCCGATCATATTCAGATAGATCAGCGGCAGGCCGGTTTCGACCACGCGAGACACCATAATCCCCATGCGCAGCTCGTGTTTATCCCGCCGATAGGGCGAGCCATTGGGCACCAGCAATATATCGGCGCCGGTTTCCGCCATGGTTTCGGCCACATCCTCATGCCACGCATCCTCGCAGACCGGACAGCCAATGCGCAGGCCGTTTAGCTCAAACGGGCCAGAGATCGGCGCGCTGTCAAATAGGCGGTGTTCGTCAAACACATCTTCATTGGGCAGGTGATGCTTGCGCGCAATCACGCGGATCGCGCCGTTTTGCAGCAGGAAATACGCGTTATAGAGCGCCCCCCCCTCCAGCAGCGGCGCACCGATGGTTAATGCCGGGCCGTCCTGGCAAAGCGTGGCCAGCTCTTGCAGCGCCGCTGCGCTATGGGCCAGAAAGGCGGGCTTTTGCACGAGGTCCTGCGTTTGGTATCCGGTTAAAAACATCTCGGGCAGGGCCACGAGATCGGCCCCCGCCTTGGTCCCTGCACGATGGGCCTGCATGGATTTTTCAATGTTTCCGGCAAAATCCCCCACGGTCGGGTTCATCTGGGCCAGCGTTAATCGGAATTTTTGCGCCATGGGGGTCTCGTTTTGCTTCGTTCCCCCCCGAAATACACGCGCGAAGGCCACAAATACAAGCCGTGCGGGCATCTTCTAGCGTATTGTTTCAAAAAACCGTTGCCCCGCCGCGCGTAAGCTCCTAATATTTAGTCAATTCTTGCAAATCGCTCATTCGAGGCGATTGCCCGACAGTCGGAGAAATATGTTGAAACATCGCCTTTTACTTAGTGCAGCCGCTCTTGGCGTGGCTTCTATTGGCCTCACGGTTGGATTTTCTGCCGCTTACGCACAGGAAACCAGCGTCGAAACCAAGCAATATGACACGGGCGGGATTTACGAGGGCGAATTTCTCAATGGAAAGCAGCACGGGCAAGGCACCTATCGCCTGCCCAACGGCTATGAATATTCCGGCCAATGGGTCGAAGGGCGGATTGAAGGCACCGGCGTGGCGCGTTTTCCCAATGGTTCGGTCTATGAGGGTGACTTCGTAAATGGCCGCCCCGAAGGGCAAGGCAAGATCACTTTTTCGGACGGAGGCACCTATGTTGGCTCCTGGGTCGATGGTAAAATCTCCGGCACCGGCACGGCGTCTTATGCCAATGGCGTGGTCTATTCCGGCGAATTCCTGAATGCGGTGCATAATGGCACCGGCACCATGACCAGCCCCAATGGCTATATCTATGAAGGCACATGGGAAAACGGTGTGAAGCATGGCCAAGGCCGGATCACCTATCCTGATGGCGCGATTTATGACGGCGATATCGTGCGCGGTGTGCGCGAGGGCCAAGGCTCTTTGAGCCTGCCGGATGGCGTTACCTATGTTGGCGAATGGCAAAACGGCCAGATCAATGGCCGTGGTGTTTTGGTGCAGGCCAACGGTGATCGCTTCGAGGGCGATATGGTTAATGGCCAGCGTGAGGGCCAAGGCGTTGCGACTTACGCCAATGGCGACCGCTACGAGGGTGGTTTCTCGGCGGATCAGCGCAATGGCACCGGCACCTTTATCGGGGTTGACGGCTATGTTTATACCGGTATCTGGGTCGATGGCCGGATCGAGGGCGATGGCAAGGTCACCTATCCGGACGGCTCTGTTTACGAGGGCAGCTTTTTGAATGATGTCGCCCATGGCCAAGGCAAAATCGTTTATGCTGACGGGTCCTCCTATGATGGCTCATGGGTAAACGGCGTGATCGAGGGGCAAGGCATTGCGCGCTATGAAAACGGGCTGGTTTACGAGGGCGAATTCCGCAATGCCAAAAACCACGGCACCGGCACCATGACCTATCAGGACGGCTATCAATATACCGGCCAATGGCGCGACGGGTTGCGCGATGGTCAGGGGGTTGCCACCTATTCCGACGGCACGATCTATACCGGCGCCTTTGTTGCGGGGCAGCGCGAAGGCGTTGGCACCATCACCATGCCCGATGGCTTTGAATATACCGGCAACTGGTCTGGCGGCGAAATCGATGGTCAAGGCGCAGCCAAATATCCCAATGGCGATGTTTACGAAGGCTTCTTTGCCAAGGGCCAGCGGCAGGGGCGCGGCGTGATGCGCTATGCTTCCGGCGAGGAATATGACGGCTTCTGGGCCAATGGCAATCCGGCCACCGAAGAAGAAGCCGCGGCTGCGGCCGGAAACTAGGCCCATGGGCGCATCCCGCTGGCAAGATAACAAGACCCTGCTACATGCCTGGTTGCTGATCTTCTTTCCCGTCGGGCTTTATGCGCTCTGGACAGGCCCGCATTACGAAAAGCCAATCCGCTGGAGCATCACCGGCGGGATTGTGGTGATGTTTTTGACGCTCGGCAGGTCGTATGATGCCCTTCTGGTGCTGATCCTCGCGCCGGTTGCGGTTTTTATCCTGTGGAAAGATCCCGAAATCCAGCGACCAACCGTTTATAAATTTGCGGCTGCCGCCGGTGTGTTTTTGCTGCTTTTTCTGGCGGCACCGGCCCCGCAGGGCGGCTATGACGATGGCAGCAGCATCTTCCAGAGCGGGGATTGCACCTATTATCGCGATTCAAACTATAATGTCATCGGCCGAAGCTGCGACTAGACCGGCGGGCCGCAGCCTTGTCAGAAAAAGCGCGCTTGGGGCATTTTTCCCTTTAACTCCGGCAAACCCTGCTTATAGTGGCGCGCATGTGTAGCTTGACACCACATATTTTGATTCCGCGCGGCCGCAATGCCATTGCCGAACTCCTACGCCTTAGCCGCCCCTGAGCGTGCCGAGGATGTTGGTGCGTGCGCTCAGGGGAGCTGGAATTCGCACCAAACTTCTTAAAAGCTGAGGAATAGAACCATGACCAATGATAAATCCCGCGTGTTGATATTTGACACCACCCTGCGCGATGGCGAGCAAAGCCCGGGCGCAACCATGACCCATAATGAAAAGCTCGAAATCGCCGAGATGCTGGATAATATGGGAGTCGATATTATCGAAGCGGGCTTCCCGATTGCCTCCGAGGGCGATTTCGCCGCCGTCAGCGAAATCGCAAAACGCTCGGATCGCTCGGTGATTTGCGGGCTTTCCCGCGCAAAAGCCGGCGATATCGAGCGGGCATGGGAGGCGGTAAAACACGCCAACCTGCCGCGCATTCACACCTTTATCGGCACCTCGCCCTCGCACCGTGCCATTACCGGCCTGAATATGGACGAGATGGCGGATGTTATCCATGATACGGTGAGCCTCGCGCGCAACCTGTGTGACAATGTGCAATGGTCGCCGATGGACGCGACCCGCACCGAGGATGATTACCTCTGCCGCGTGGTGGAGATCGCGATCAAGGCGGGCGCGACCACCATCAACATTCCTGACACGGTGGGCTATACCGCCCCTGCCGAGAGCGGTGATATTATCAAGATGTTGCTCGACCGGGTGCCGGGGGCGGATGAGATCATCTTTGCCACCCATTGCCATAATGATCTGGGCATGGCTACGGCCAATGCGCTGGCGGCAGTGGATGCGGGCGCGCGGCAGATTGAATGCACAATCAATGGCTTGGGCGAGCGCGCGGGCAATACGGCGCTGGAAGAAGTGGTGATGGCGATCAAGGTGCGCAATGATATTATGCCCTATCAAACCCGGATCGACGCCACGCAAATCATGAATATCAGCCGCAAGGTGGCCACGGTTTCGGGCTTTCCGGTGCAATATAACAAGGCGATTGTCGGCAAAAACGCCTTTGCCCATGAAAGCGGCATCCACCAAGACGGCATGCTGAAAAACGCCGAGACCTTCGAAATTATGCGCCCCGAGGATATCGGACTGAGTGAAACATCACTGGTGATGGGCAAACATTCGGGGCGGGCAGCGCTGCGCTCCAAGCTGGAAAACCTCGGCTTTACGCTGGGGGATAACCAGCTCAAGGATGTGTTTGTGCGCTTCAAGGAGCTGGCGGACCGGAAAAAAGAGATTTTTGACGATGATCTGGTGGCCTTGATGAACACCTCCTCGAGCCGCCCTTTGGAGGGCGAGCTGAAGCTCGAAAGCCTGCGGGTGGTTTGCGGCACTGAAGGGCCACAAACGGCTGAAATGGTGCTGCGC
>WFUK01000254.1 GCA_015485015.1 Paracoccaceae bacterium
AGCGCCTTCGACCACTCGGCCACGTCTCCGAGGCCGTATCTAGCAGCGATTTTGGGAGGTCGCAAGCGGTGTTTATCCTGTTTTTGAAATATCTACCGCGATCCGCAAATCCGGCCTGGTCAGAGGGCGAAATTTGCGCATTCGTTTTGGGCGTCGGGGCAAACACCCCGCCATATAGTTGAATTTTAAGTATCAGGCAAAAAAGACCCACCGTTTGTCGCGGTGGGTCTGGAACCGGTTTATCGTTTTGGCTTAGCGCAGGATCGAGCGGCCGGCATAGATCGCGGTTTCGCCCAGTTCTTCCTCAATGCGGATAAGCTGGTTGTATTTCGCCAGCCGGTCCGAGCGCGATAGCGAGCCAGTTTTGATCTGGCCGCAATTCGTGGCCACGGCGAGATCCGCGATGGTGGTGTCTTCGGTCTCGCCCGAGCGATGAGACATCACGGCGGTCATCCGCGCCCGATGCGCCATGTCTACCGCGTCCAGGGTTTCGGTCAGGGTGCCGATCTGGTTGACCTTGATCAGAATCGAATTGCCAATGCCATCGGCAATGCCCCGCGCCAAACGCTCGGTATTGGTGACAAACAGATCATCCCCGACCAACTGGCAACGATCGCCGATTTTGTCGGTCAAAAGCTTCCAGCCATCCCAATCATCCTCGTCCATCGCATCTTCGACCGAGATAATCGGATAGCTATCGACCAAGCCCGCGATATATTCAGCATTTTCAGCCGAAGTCAGCTTTTTGCCTTCGCCCTTCATATCATAAATACCGTCTTTATAATATTCCGACGCGGCGCAATCCATCGCGAGGAATACATCTTCGCCCGGCTTGTATCCGGTTTTTTTGATCGAGGTCATGATGATATCCAGCGCCTCGACCGTGCTGGAAAGATTGGGGGCAAAGCCGCCCTCGTCGCCAATGCCGGTGCTAAGACCAGCGGCGGAAAGCTCTTTTTTCAGGGTGTGAAAAATCTCGGCCCCGATGCGCACCGCGTCAGACAGGCTCTCGGCCCCCACAGGCATGATCATGAATTCCTGGATGTCGATCGGGTTATCCGCATGCTCGCCACCATTGATGATATTCATCATCGGCACGGGCAGGGTGCGCGCGCCGGTGCCGCCGATATAGCGGTATAGCGGCATGCCCAGATGCTCGGTTGCGGCTTTGGCCACCGCCAGCGATACCCCGAGAATGGCATTGGCCCCGAGGCGGGCTTTGTTGGGGGTGCCGTCCAGCTCGCATAATAGCTGGTCAATGCCGATTTGATCCGTGCTATCCACCCCGATCAGCTCTTCCGCGATCTCGCCATTCACCGCATCCACGGCTTTCAGCACGCCTTTGCCACCATAGCGGCTGGGATCCCCATCGCGCAGCTCTACCGCTTCATGCGCACCGGTGGAGGCCCCCGAAGGCACCGCCGCACGGCCCCGCGCGCCGTCTTCGAGATAGACATCCACTTCGATTGTCGGGTTGCCCCGGCTATCCAGAATTTCGCGGGCGATGATGTCAACAATGGCGCTCATGGGTTTGTCCTCAGGCTGCTTTGGGTGTTGTTTCGCGCTGTTTATACCCATACGGCCAAGGATTAAAGGGCTTTTCTGGCCCGCCCTTCGCGATAGATGGTAAACAGGCCCGAGCCGATGATAATAGCCGCGCCGAGCAGGGTGTAAAAATCAAGCCTCTCGCCAAAAACCAGAACCCCCAGCGCCATGGCAAATACCAGCCGGATATAGCGAAACGGGGTCACCACCGCGACCTCGCCAACCCGCATCGCGGCCACAATCATATAATAGCCCACCGGCCCGACAATAAGCGCCGCGAGGATATAGGCGGATTGCCCCCCGTCAGGCAGCACTGGCGGCCCCTCAAACAGCATCATCACCAGCCCCGCCGGAATAACCACGCCAAAACCATAAGCCGATAGCACCATCGAAGACACGCGGGGCGGCATGGCGCGGGTGGCGAGATCGCGAATGGATAGCCCGATCACGCCCTGCACGGCAAAAAGCGAGGCTGGCTGAAAGCCGTCCAGGCCCGGGCGGATTACGATCAATACCCCGATAAAGCCGACGCAAATTGCCAGCCAGCGCCGCCAGCCCACGGCATGGCCAAGGAATAGCGCCGCCCCGAGCGCCACCGCCAGCGGCGTGGCTTGCAAGATCGCCGAGGCGCTGGAAAGCGGGGTCAGCACCACCGCCAGCACATAGCCCGAGGTGCCCATGATCTCGCCAAAATTGCGCAGCAATACGGGCTTGATCCATAGATCCCGGCTAAACACCTGCGCCCCTTGTCGCTTGGCGATCAGGGCAAATATTGCAAAGCCGCCGACCCCGAGGATCAGCAAGATCTGCCCCGTGCCCATGCCCACGGCCAGCTTTTTGATAAAGGCATCCTCGACCGCAAACATCGCCATCGCCCCGAGCATAAATAGAATGCCCACCAGATTATCGGATTTTTGCTTCATGTGGCCTCTGCACCCGCTTGGCGCGGCTTTAATCGATGGATAAGTTTCGGATGGGCCGATGGCCGCGCGGTTTTGCCATGGTGCAAATATCCGCCTTCTGGTTGCTCTAGCCCTCGGCGGACCCCGATGCAAGCCTTTTAGCCTGCCTCGCCCAAAGGCCCGATTTCGGCTTTGCTGGACATCGCTCTTGCCCGTGCTAGGGTAGGGTATTCTTTTATTACCCCGTTTTTTACTGGAGCCAGATTTATGAAATTCCCCATGCTTACGTTTTTTATCGCCGCTTGGCTAACGACCGGCGCGGCCATGGCCCAAAGCGGCCCGCAACTGTGCGATGATGGTTTCTGGGCCACTGCGACCCGCGCCGAGATCACAGCGGCCATCGCTACGCAGGATGCAAATGCCACCTGTGATTTGCAAATGGGCCCGCTGCACAAAGCCGCAAGATTTGGCACTGCGGAGGATATTGCCGCCCTTGTGGCGCGCGGCGCTTATGTGGATGATGTAACTATGACGGTTGGAACGCCCTTGCATGTAGCGGCTTATGGCCAAAATGCCGGGACCATTGTGGCGTTGGTGGCTGCCGGTGCTGCTGTAAATGGTCAGCTTGCGCCCAACCGCAGCACGCCGCTTCACTTGGCGGTGGAGTGGGGTGGGACTGTGGCTCATATGCTGGCCTTGCTGGAAGCCGGCGCAGATTTCGAACTGAAGGATAGCGGCGGATTAACCCCGCTGGACGCGGCAATTGAGCTACTAATGCCGGAAAAGGCAGAGGTATTGCGCGCAGCAGGCGCCATCGAAAACTAGGGTTTCTTTTTTGCGCCCAGCGGCACGCCGTATAGCTCCAGCTTATGGCCGCGCAGCTCATAGCCGAGCTTGGCGGCGATCTTTTCTTGCAGCGCTTCGATCTCGGGGTCACAAAATTCGATCACCTCGCCGGTCTGGATATTAAACAGATGGTCATGATGCTCGCGATCCGCATCCTCGTAGCGCGCGCGGCCATCGCCAAATTCGTGCCGCTCCAGAATGTTGGTTTCTTCAAACAGCTTTACGGTGCGATACACCGTGGCGAGGCTGATATTGGGGTCAACCTCGGCCGCGCGCTTATAGATATCCTCCACATCGGGATGATCAAACCAGCCCTCCAGCACCCGGGCAATGATCCGGCGCTGCTCGGTCATGCGCAGGCCGCTGGCTTCGCAACGGTCTAAAATGGTTTTGCTATCCAATGGCCTCTCCCTTGGGGCTTTATAAAGCATGGCGGGGCAGAGGGAAAATGGAATTTTGCCATTGCTGGCACAATATTACCTTAGGCCAGCGTATATAATATCGGAATCGGCGCGGTTTGATTGGCGTTAAAGTTAGCCTCGATATAGGTTTTAAAGCTCGGCTTAAACGGGAACGAGGGCCGGATTTGGCGCAGATGATCCCAACGGCAATGGTTGATCACGGTATAATCGCTGTTTTGCTCCGGCTCGGGGGCTAAAGGGCAAGAATTATCAAGTCCGGTTTGATCAACAAACCAGCCCGCAGTATATTCCCAAATTCCAAGATTTTGCGCCAGACTATCGGCATAGAAAAAGTTAAACAGGAATACGCCGTCGCGCGTATGGTCCACAGGACCGATCATGCGCGGGTTTGTCGCCGCGACCTCCAGCGGTTTTTTGGCCGACTATGTTGAGCTTCACTTCGTTTTTCTTCATTAT
>WFUK01000255.1 GCA_015485015.1 Paracoccaceae bacterium
ACCCAGCTGATGGCAGGTCAGCGCGGCGGTTAGCCCGCCAATGCCGGCGCCCGAAATGATAACGGTCATGGCAAAATCCTCTCCGGTTTTGTAAGTTACCAAAGCATTGCAAACCACGAGGGTATACGCCAGTGAAAACCGCGCCGAATTTTGAATTTGAAGCCCGAAGCCCGAAGCCGGTTTGCGGAGTGGACGAGGTGGGCCGTGGGCCGTGGGCCGGGCCGGTGACCGCCGCCGCAGTTATTCTAGATCCGGCCAATATCCCCGCAGGGCTGAATGATAGCAAAAAGCTTAGCATGGTGCGGCGCGAGGTGCTATTTGCCGAGATCATGACCAGCAGCGTGGTCTGCGTTGCCTCGGCTTCGGTGCAGGAAATTGACCGGATCAATATATTGCAAGCCACATTTCTGGCGATGCGGCGGGCAATAGACGGGCTGGCGATCAAACCCGAATTCGCTTTGATCGACGGCAATAAAATTCCGCCAGATCTGCCCTGCGAGGCCCGCGCGATTGTGAAGGGCGATGCCCGCTCGCTGAGCATCGCAGCGGCCTCGATCATCGCCAAGGTGACCCGCGACCGCTTGATGTGTGACCTTTCCGCCACATATCCGGGCTATGGCTGGGAAACCAATATGGGATATGGCACAAAAGCCCATCAAGCGGGGCTGGCAACGCTTGGCGTCACCCCACATCATAGGGTCTCGTTTAAGCCAATCCACAAGATGTTGTGCTAGCCCATTACTTTAACAAGTTTATGTAAGCTGTTGATTCAAAAGAGATTGACAGCGAATCGCCAATGAATCATGTTAGGGCCATAACGAGCAACAAAGCTTCGAGGCACTGAGCAGCATGATTAAAACAACAGAAAAAACTCTCCCCCTGGACACCATTCTTTCCGGCGATTGTATCGACGTAATGAATAGCCTTCCGGCCAATTCGGTCGATCTGGTGTTTGCCGATCCACCCTATAACCTGCAATTGCGCGGCGATCTGCACCGCCCCGATAATTCCAAGGTGGATGCAGTGGATAACGACTGGGACCAGTTTTCGAGCTTTGCGGTTTATGACAGGTTTTCAAGGGAGTGGCTCAAGGCCGCGCGACGTATCCTTAAGCCCAACGGGGCGATCTGGGTGATTGGATCTTACCACAATATTTTCCGCGTTGGCGTGGCGCTACAGGATGCGGGCTACTGGATTTTGAACGATGTGATCTGGCGCAAATCCAACCCGATGCCGAATTTTCGCGGCAAGCGTTTTACCAATGCGCATGAAACCATGATCTGGGCCGGAAAATCCGACGCCTCCAAATATACCTTTAATTATGAAGCCCTGAAGGAGCTGAATGAGGGCATTCAAATGCGCTCTGACTGGGTGCTGCCGATCTGCAATGGCGGCGAGCGGCTGAAGAATGAAAAAGGCGAAAAGGCGCATCCTACGCAAAAGCCGGAATCGCTGCTGCATCGCGTGTTGCTGGCTTCCACCAACCCCGAAGATGTAATCCTCGATCCGTTTTTCGGCACCGGCACCACGGGGGCCGTGGCCAAAAAGCTGGGCCGTCATTTTATCGGGATCGAGCGCGAGGAAGCCTACCGCAAGGTCGCGCAAAAGCGCATTGATAACACGCGCAAATATGATGCGGATTCCCTGCGGGTCACCACCGCCAAGCGGGCCGAACCTCGGGTGCCTTTTGGCAATCTGATCGAGCGCGGCATGCTGAACCCCGGTGAAAACCTATATTCGCTCAATGGTCGCTGGAAGGCCAAGGTCCGCGCTGATGGCACCCTGATCACGGGAGAATCGCGCGGCTCGATCCACCAAGTCGGCGCGGCGCTGGAAGGCGCGCCAAGCTGCAATGGCTGGACCTATTGGAGCTTCAAGCGCGATGGTAAAAAGATGCCAATCGATATGCTGCGCCAGCAAGTGCGGGCTGAAATGAAGGCTTAGGCCGCGCAAAAAGAAAGTGGTTTTTCATCGTTCCACCCTAAACCTCGCCCCAAAAAGGCGGGGTTTTTCCTTTTATGTTTCTCAGGCATCCTTGCTCAGTTCTTGATCCGTAAATGCTCTTAACATGCTTTAATTACTCATAAATATCTAATTTCGGATGACTACTAACCTAGGTTAGTAGTCATCATAGCAAAGCATTTTCAGCAGCTATCAGGCGCACATCTTCCCGAGCGTTTAATCGCCCCTGCATACCGTTACGATAAGAAAACCAGCATCAAGGGCTAGATCGCCTGCGTCACCCGCCCGCGCACCCCGTCAAATGCGCCTTTGACCAAGGCGCGCCCCAGCACCCGCTCGGGGTTGGTTGGCGGCGGCATCTCAATCCCCTGCACATGCGAAAATCCGAAGCGCCGATAATAGCCCGCGTCCCCAACCAAAAGCACTCGCTGCCAGCCCATGCTAAGCGCGCGAATGAGGCTGGCTTCCATCAGCTCAGCCCCCACCCCTTCGCCCTGCCGCGTGGGATGCACCGCGATTGGCCCGAGCAAAAGCGCCTCCGCCTCGCCAATCCGCACCGGCCAATAGCGGATCGCGCCTGCCAGCTCTCCGGCTTCGCCCCGCGCCACCATGCAC
>WFUK01000256.1 GCA_015485015.1 Paracoccaceae bacterium
CCGCCTCGTATCCCGGACCATTGGGCAGGGGGATCAGCTTATGGCGCGGCACGCCCAGCGCCGCCATTTGGGTGGAAAGCTGGGCCGAGCAAGTGAGGATATGGTCAAAAACGCTTTCATAGCCAAGGGTGATAAAGGGCGTGCCGCGCGTGCGGCCATAGGCGGTGCTATCCAGCACATGCTCCCATGCACATAGCTTGATGCCGCGCTCGCGTAAGGCGCTTAGCTCGGAGTTAATCACCCCCGCGCCGCAATTCACCACCACATCCATCTGGGTGAGCGGGCCAAGCATATCGCCCATCAGCACCTTGCCGGGATGCTCGGCATCCGCCGTGCCCATATAGCGCGAGCCGCTCCATTCCCGCAGCGCGCTGTTTTTCAATATCCAGATTTTGCCAAACGGCTCCAGCATCCAGCCCGCCGCCTGCACCGGATCAAACCCGTAGATAAACAGATGGCACTCCACCCCCTTCGCCACCAAAGCCCGCGCCAGCGCCACGAGGCATTTCTCCACCCCGCCAAACTGAAATACCTGAATAACAAACCCGACCTGCCGCGCCTTGCTAGTGGGGCAAAGCGCGGGGCGGCCACCGGCATTGCAATCGGCCACATCCCGCGCGATCGGGGCAAAAACCGGGCTGCGCCAATTGGCAAATTGCGCCGCCGGAATCGCTGCCGTCGGGGCCAGCATCAGCGCGCCCAGCACCTCCATCAGCGGGTCCAGCGCGGGGGCCTGCTTTTCCGAGGGGGTATCCAGATGCACATCCAGCGTAAATACCGACACATTTTCAATCAGGTAGCGGACAATCTCGCCCATTTCCTCTTTATCCAGCGCCGCATTCACATGATGCGTGGAAATGGCAATGATATCCGCCTGCATCAGCAAATCACCACCCATATCGCGCACCGTGCCATTGGCGCGGATCGAAAGCGGGCCTTGGTGCAGGTGAATCGCGGCCACGGGAGCAAAGCGCAGCGCGCCTTCGAGCTGGTAAAAGCAGCTATCCAGAATTTTCGCCCGCGCCAGATCGTCCACCACCCCCGCGCGGCAAAATACCAGCATCGGCGGAAAGCGGCTTTCGGCAGGATTGGCGCGCTGGTTATAAAATTCGGCGATGAATTCATCCATCGAGAGCGGCTCTGGCGCGGCAGGGTTGGAGCCGATAGCGGGCTTGCCTTGGCTATCGATGATCGCAAAGCGCGGATATTCCTGCCCCCACGCTTCGGGCAGGCGATCGCTGCCATAAAGCCATTTATGCTTTTCCCGCAGCTGCCCGCGCAGCAAAACATCTTTGCGATTGGCCGAAGCCACCATGGATTCCGGCCGCTTGCGATAGCGAAAAAAGCTTTCATTCACCGGCGAACCGACAAAGCCGAGCCGCACCGCGCCGAGCCAGAAATCCCAATCCTCAAAGCCGATCTTGAAATCGGTATCAAAACGCAAGCCGCGCTCAAAGATCGCGCGGCGCACAAGGCTGCCCGCATCCGCGCAATTTATCGAGGCGAGGCGTGACAGCGCCCAGCTCTGGCCGTTGGAATAATTCACCTCCATACCAAACATATCCACCTGCGGATAAAACCAGCCCGCCTCCGGCTCTCTTTCCAGCAGCTTTTCAAACAGCGCCACCGCGTGCGGGTCCAGCACATTATCGGCATCAAGGAAAAATACCGCCTCGCAGGCAGGGTCTTTTAGCGCATGCTCAATGCCGGTATTGCGCGCCGCGCTTAACCCCTGATTGGGCTGGGTGAGCAGGGTGATTTTATCGGGATGGCGGGCCAGCCAACCCTCCAGCGCCAGGCGGGTTTGTTCAAAATCGCAGCCGTCATTGACCACGATGATATCAAAATCCTCGCCCGATTGCCCGATACAGGAAAGCAGCGCCTCATCCACCAGCGCCGGATGGTGCCATACCGGAATAACGATCGAAATCCGCGCCATCTATTCCGCCACGCCACAAAATTCCAGCCCGCGCAGAAATACGCTGGCCACGCCGGTCGGCGCGCGCAGCTCAAAGCGCAGATCGACCGGCCCCGCCGCGCCGATATCCAGATCACATTGCCGATGCGCCCCCGCCGGCAAAAAGATCGCC
>WFUK01000257.1 GCA_015485015.1 Paracoccaceae bacterium
AAGCCATCCAGCGCGCGCTGCAAGATCCAGTTTTGCCCCGCCAGCGCCTCGGCCGAGGCCGCCCCGCCCCGCGCCGAGATCGAAAGCCGCGTCAGCATATCGACAAACAGGCCCGAAAGCGGCAGGTTCGACCATTCCACATTGGCGGTCACATGAAACAGCACAATCCGGCCCTCTCCCTGGCGCGCGGCGGTCACCAAAGGGGTGCCGTCTTGCAGATTGGCCAAAACCTTGCCCGCCAGATCAGGCCCGGGCTGCGCCAGAACCTGCGCCGAAATTTCGACCTCGTCCGGCGGGATCAGCCCCGCAAACGGGCTATCATCGGCAAAGGCGCGCAAGCGCTTGGGGCTGGTCCATGTCATCGCGCCGCCAAGCTGCCGCCCGCCCGCGCGCAATGCCACCGGCAATAGCGGATCGCGACCACCGATCTCGCGCGAAGCCCCCGCCAAGCGCGGTCCGGCAAAGCGCAAAAGCGTGCCGCCGCCCTCGACCCATGCCAGAACCCGCGCGGTTTCCTCGGCGGGCAGGCTGGCAACATCGGCCAGAATAAGCACATCCGGCACCGCCAGCAAAAGCTCGTCCAAGCTGCCGCGAATAACCTGCGACGAAGGCTCCAGCGCCTTTTTCAGGTAGAAAAGCGGATCGACCAATTGTGGCCCTTCCTGACTATCGCGCGGGGTATAAAGCGCCACCTTGCGCCGCACCAGCCCGCTATCCGCCAGCACCACCCCGCCCGCCGAGGCTTCATCCGCCAAGGCCAAGCGCGTGATCCGGTTGCGCAGCTCAAAGGGCATATCAAAGCGCGCCAGCGTATCGGATTGCCCATCCTCAAAGCGGGCCTCGCTGCGCCATAATACCTGCTCCACCCCGTCCGGCGCGGGGCCAAAAGCCAAGACCGGCACCAGCTGCGCGCCATCGGTGGAGACCCGATGCACCGGTAAAACCAGCATTTCCCCCTCGATCCGCGCGGGCAAAAGCGAAAGCGCTTGCGCCTCGCCGGTGATAACCGTAAGCGCGCCAAAATCCTGCAAGGCAGCGGCCAGTGCGCCCGCGTCATCAATGCCGTCAGAAAGCCAGATGGTCTCGAACGGCGCTTGCGGGGTGTTTTCGAGCCACGCGGCAAAACCGGCGCGATCCGGCGCTACGGGCGCGGGCGTCAGGCTTTGCACAATTGGCAGCACATCTTGCGGCGCGGAAAATTCCAGCGCCCCCTCGGCGGGCAGCGGGTCCGTCAGCAGCCGCAGGGCCACGGGGCGGGTCGAACCCTTTAACAGGTCCTCGACCTTGGTAAGGCGTTCGCGCCAATCGGGGGCCGAGGCCCAGCCGCCATCGAGCAGCACCAAAAGCCGGCCCTGCCCCGCCACTTGCGCGCGCGGATTAAGCACCGGCTCGGCAAAGGCAATGATGGCAGCGGCCAGCGCAGCGAGGCGCAGCAAAAGCAGCCACCACGGGGTGTGATCCGGCACGCTTTCGGGGTCTTTCAGGCCCAGCAGCAGCCGCACCCCGGGAAAACGGCGGCGCGAGGGGGCGGGCGGCACGGCGCGCAGCAGCCACCATAAAAGCGGCAGCGCCAGCAGGCCAAGCAGCAGCGCGGGGGATAGGAAACCAATCATTTAGAAACCCCCAACACATTGAAAAGCCACAGCAATGCGGATTGTGGTGGTGTGAAGGTATTGTGCCTAAGATAATGCCAGCCCGCCCGATGCGCCCAGCTTTTCAGCTTATCGCTGCGGATATCCAAGCGCTCCCGATAGGCCTCGCGCAGGGCTTTGGCGCGGCGGGTCTCGAAATCTATTGCCCCGCCCATGCTCTCGAAAATAATCCGGCCATCATAGGGGAAGCTCTCCTCGGACGGGTCCAGCACATGCACCAGCGCGCCGTCATTTCCGGCCTCGGCATGGGCGTGTAGCGCGGGAAAAATCGTGGTTTCGTCGCCCATGAAATCGGAGAAAAACACCCGATGCCCGCCGCGCGCGCCCTGGGGGGCGGGCAGCGCGCCATAATCAACATCGGTATCCAGTTTGCTCAGTGCCAGCGCCATCTGGTGCAGCTTGCTCTGGCCAAAACCGGGCCGCGCGGCAAGGGTATCCAATAGGCTCACCCGCTCGCCCGCGCGGCTCAGAAGGCTGGCGCATGCCAGAGCCAGCACCTTGGCGCGCTCGGATTTTGGTGGCATTTTAGGGCTGTGATAAGACATGGCCCTGGAAGGATCGACCCAGAAACCAACGGTCTGGCTGGCCTCCCATTCCCGCTCGCGAATAAAAAGCGCATCGCCCTGTGCCGAGCGCCGCCAATCAATGCTGGCCAAACTATCGCCCGGCATGGCGTGGCGATATTGCCAGAAGCTTTCACCACTGCCCGCGCGGCGGCGACCATGCGCGCCCATGGCCACATTGGCGGCCAAGCGTTCGGCATCGGCCAAGAGCGGCGGCAAGGCGCCGGCAAGCGCCTGCGCGCTGGCCCTTAAGGATTGTGGCGCTTGGCTCACGCGGCAGCGCTTTGCTTGGCGGCGCGCTCGGTCAGGTCGTCGATCACATCCAGCAGCGAGATATTTTCCGCCCGCGCGGCAAAGCCCAGCGCCATGCGATGCACCAGAACCGGACGCGCCAAAGCGGCGACATCATTGATCGACGGTGCCAAACGCCCCTCGACCAAAGCCCGCCCCCGCGCCGCCAGCATCAGCGCCTGCGCCGCGCGCGGGCCTGGCCCCCAGACCACGGCTTTATTCACCAAATCCGTCGCGCCCTCATCGCCGGGGCGGGCCGAGCGCACCAGATTGAGGATCATATTCACCACCTGCTCGCCCACCGGCATCCGGCGCAAAAGCTGCTGCGCGGCCATCAGGCTTTCAGCGTCAAATACCGGCTCCAGCTCGGAATTGGCGGTGCCGGTGGTGGCCAGAATGATCGCGCGCTCGTTTTCATAGGTGGGATAATCAATGTCAATCTGCATCAAAAACCGGTCAAGCTGGGCTTCGGGCAGCGGATATGTGCCTTCCTGCTCCACCGGATTTTGCGTCGCCAATACATGAAAAGGCTCTGGCAAATCAAAGCGTTGCCCTGCGACGGTCACGTGATGCTCTTGCATGGCTTGCAGCAGGGCAGACTGGGTGCGCGGGCTGGCGCGGTTAATCT
>WFUK01000258.1 GCA_015485015.1 Paracoccaceae bacterium
ATATCGTGTTTGGCGCGCTCGTTGCCATCTCGGCGGTTTACTTGTCCATGGCAGAAAACGCGATTTATGCGCGCGGGGTTAAGTTGTCGGCTCTGGATTGGGCCGCGATCAGCATTTGCATCATCGGCGCAATCGACCTGACCCGCCGTCTGACCGGCTGGGTCATTCCGGTGTTGATTGTGCTGGCGCTGAGCTATGTCGGCTTTTGGGGGCAGTATGTTGGCGGCGTATTTTCCTTTCCCGGCCTAAGCTGGGAATCGGTGGCCTTCCGCTCGATATTTGGCGATGACGCGATGTTTGGCACCATTGCGCGAATTTCCTCGACCTATGTTTTTCTGTTCATCATTTTCGGCGCGTTTTTGCTGCGTTCGGGCGCGGGGGATTTCATCATAGATATGGCCCGTGCGGTGGCGGGGAAAATGGTTGGCGGGCCGGGGCTGGTGGCGGTTATTTCCTCGGGGCTTACCGGCACAATTTCAGGGTCGGCGGTGGCCAATACAGCCTCTACCGGCGTGATCACCATTCCGCTGATGAAAAAGGCAGGGTATTCGCCCAAATTTGCGGCAGGGGTTGAGGCGGCCTCTTCAACCGGCGGCCAGATCATGCCGCCGATCATGGGGGCGGGAGCCTTTGTGATGGCCAGCTTTACGCGGATTCCGTATGAGACCATTGTCGCCGTCGCAATCCTGCCCGCGCTGCTTTATTTCCTGTCGGTTGCGTTTTTTGTGCGCATCGAAGCCAAGCGCCTGAACCTGCAACCCATGCCCGGCAATGGCCAAACCCTAACGGCGGCATTCAAAAAAGGCGGTGCCAGTTTTGTGTTGCCGATTGGCCTGTTGATAGGCTTGCTGGTGTCTGGGTTTACGCCGACCTATGCGGCCGTGATCGGGATTATCGCGGTGATTGCCTCTAGCTGGCTAACGCAAAACCCGATGGGACCGCGCGCGGTGTTTGAAGCGCTGGCGCTGGGAACCAAAAACATGATCCTAACGGCGGTGCTGCTTTCGGCTGTCGGGCTGGTGGTGAACGTGATCACCACGGCGGGGATCGGCAACACCTTTAGCCTGATGATCGCCAGTTGGGCCGGTGGCAACATCCTGATCGCGCTGGTGCTCGTGGCCCTGGCCAGCCTGATTCTGGGTATGGGCCTGCCGGTTACGGCGTCTTATATTGTGCTGGCCACACTTTCCGCACCTGCCCTATCAGGGATGATAGCCGACCGGTTTGTGATTGATGCGCTGGTTAGCGGAGAGCTGACAGACGCCGCGCGGGCCATTATAATGCTGGGCATGCCCGAGGCGATGGAGCTGCTTGGCGGTCCCATAACCTACGCGCAGGCCAGCGAGCTGATTGGCAGCCTGCCGCTTGAAATTGCCGCCCCCTTGCGAGACCTGATGGTGCCCACCGAGATCACGCTGGCGGCGATACTATCGGCGCATATGATTATTTTCTGGCTTAGCCAAGATAGCAACGTCACCCCCCCCGTCGCGCTGGCCTCCTTTACCGCTGCGGCCATCGCCAAGGCCCCCGCCATGGGCACGGCTGTGGCCAGTTGGAAGCTGGCCAAGGGGCTTTATATCGTGCCGGTCCTGTTTGCCTATACGCCGCTTTTATCGGGGGATTGGCCCGCTATGTTCACCGTATTTGGCTTTGCCGTGGTTGGAATTTACGGGATCGCCGCCGCGTTTCAGGGCTGCATGGAAAACCCGTTTGGCGTGGCCATGCGCAAGATCGCGTTTTTCGGCGGGGTCGCTTGCCTGTGGCCCTCGGATATCCGCATCCAGATCGCCGGTGTAGTTGTGGTCATCGGGCTGTTGCTTTGGAATATCAGGCACCATGCTCCGCGTGAAGCGGTGGAACCCGAGCCATTTTGAAACGAAGGATAGGGCTGAGCGGAGCGATATAGCCGGTGTCCCGACCCCGGGGTTCTGCATTCGCTTGATCCTGCCACCCGTGAAGTCGTCCCGCAAAACCGGACGATCTGCCAAGGTGTATTCCAACATCCAAAAAATACAGAAAAGACCAGGAGGCGGAAGTTTTTTGGCTCGAAATAGGCGCTATCTGCAAACTGCCGGTAATCGCAGCCATCCAGTAAACCGGTTCTGCGCGGCTTTGGCCGTTGGCCGCGTTCGGATGGCAGAGCTTGCCAAGCATCTAGCCCTTCCAGCTTGAAATCCGAAAGGCGGGTTGCGGAAAATTTTCTCGTTGTCAGAGCGACGCGAATATCAATCCCCTATGAATGCTTCGGTTTTGCCGAGGTGTCTTGAAATGATTTCATCCAATAGTGAAGCGAGTTGTTTTGCTTTTATGGCCGTGATTGGAAATGATATTGATAGTCCAAACCTCCGAGAGGCAGATATGAGCAGACGTCCGAGAAGGGCCCGCAGGCAGGCCGAGAAGGAGGGGCCAAGCATTAGCCAGCTTGCCACAAGGCCTATCCTAAACCCGTTTCCGCCAATGGAAATTTTGGCAAGCCATGATCTGGACAGGATTCACGACACCGCCATGCGTGTGGTTTCAGAACTTGGACTGCAATTCCAGAATGAAACGGCCATAGATATTCTAGCGGCCAACGGGGGTGAGGTGGACCGTGATACAGGTATGGTCCGGCTTTCGGCTGACCGGCTTATGGAATGGGTGGGGAAAGCACCGTCTGCCTTTACATTGCATGCCAGAAACCCCGAAAAAAATGTTAAAATCGGGGGTAATCATATAAATTTCTCCCCCGTATCCGGCCCGCCCAATGTGTCTGATCTTGATACGGGCCGTCGCCCCGGTAGCAAGCAGGATCAGGATAATTTGATCAAGCTTGGGCAAAGCCTTAATGTCCTCTCCCTGGCGGGGGCGCAGCCGGTTGAGGCCATGGAGCTGCCCGCGCATACCCGCCATCTGGATTTCTACAAATCGCAGATAATGTTTACTGATAAGGTCTGGAATGCGCGCGCCATCGGGCGGGCGCGGGTGACAGATGCACTCGAAATGGTGGCGATTGCCCGAGGGGTGGATCGCACGCAGCTAAAGCGCGAGCCAAGCCTGCTGACGGTGATCAACGTGAATTCGCCGCGTATTATGGATGGTGAAATGCTGAGCGGGCTGATGGAAATGGTCGAAAATGGCCAGCCCTGTATCATCACACCTTTCACGCTGGCCGGCGCGATGAGCCCGATCACGCTTGCCGGGGCTTTGGCACAGCAAACCGCCGAAGCCTTGCTTGTGATCGCGTTTACGCAAATGATCACCCCCGGCTGTCCCGTGGTGTTTGGCGGCTTTACCTCCAATGTCGATATGAAATCCGGCGCACCGGCTTTTGGCACGCCGGAATATGCGCAAGCAGTGATCATCGGTGGACAGTTGGCGCGTCGCTATGGCTTGCCTTATCGGACCAGCAACGTGAATGCCTCAAACAGTGTGGATGCGCAGGCGAGCTATGAAAGCATGATGTCAATCTGGGCGGCTTTTATGGCGCATGCCAATATAATTAACCATGCAACAGGCTGGCTTGAAGGCGGGCTGACAGCGTCATTCGAGAAATACATTCTGGATGCGGAAATGCTACAGGGGCTGGCGCGCATGATGGTGCCGCCGGTGGTGGATGATAGCAGCCTTGCGTTCGAGGCACTCAAAGCGGTGCCACCCGGCGGACATTTCTTTGGGGTTGAGCATACAATGGAGCGCTACAAAGATGCGTTTTACAGCCCGATCCTGTCTGATTGGCAAAACTTTGAAAGCTGGGAGGAGCGCGGTGGAAAAGATGCCACCACGCGCGCCAACGGGATTTGGAAGACCCTGCTGGAGGATTATGTGCCGCCGCCGATAGAGGCGGGGATTGAGGCGAAGCTGGACGCTTATATTGCCAAACGGAAACTGGAGATCAAGCCGGGCTAGGGGGGCGGGAATATCAGCATGAGCAGCGCTTTCAAATCCATATCAGCCGCAGGTTTTGCAACCATGGCTTCGGTACTATCGGCGCGCGGCTTCCCCAAAATACGATCGGTGAAAAGGTGGAATTTTGCGCTGATTTCCTCATCCGGGAGCGGGTCATCGGGATCTCCGCGCGGGGTGTAGGGCCTGGATTTCAGCACCTGCCCGTCGGTTAAGTAAAGGGTTACGTCAGCCCAGCGTTTGCCGGTGCTTATTTTGGTATAATGCTCGGATTCCACAATGGTAGTGGCGCGACTGAGGCGCTGGATTTCAGGGTCTTTGAGGATAGCGGGCTGCAATTCCTCAATGCCGATTTTACCCCGCACGGCCATGATAGCAAGGGGATAGGCCAGCGCATAGGTCAGCTCGTCTATTGATTGCGGCGCATGATCGCGTTATAGCCGAAGGCATGTTGACTGTGGCCACCGATGCCAACTGGGCTCCACAATCCTTCTTGAACGATAACAACGAGATGGACGGGTTTGATGTTGATGTTGCAAGAGAAATAGCCAAGCGTATGGGGGTTGATATTGAATTTGTGACCCCTGATTGGTCGATCATTACCGCCGGTAATTGGGCCGGGCGCTGGGATATTTCTGTTGGCTCCATGACCCCGCAACCGCGCGCGCCGAGGTGCTAAGCTTTCCGGGTATTTATTACTTCACCCCGACAAGCTTCGCCGTGCATGAGGACTCGCCGGTGCAAGACAAGCTGGAGCTGAACGGTGCCCGAATTTGCGCCACAACCGCCAGCACCTATGAGCTTTATTTGCAGCAGGATCTGGAAATTGACGCCGTAGGCACTCCGCCTTTTGAGTATGATGTGGTGCCAGGTGAAATTTCCTCGATGAAAGACACCTCGACCTGCCTCAATGATGTTCGCCTCGGTGCGGGTGGATGGTGTGATCGGTGTCTGACGTCAGCACCCGTGGGACAGATTTGAGGTTTATTTAACGGAGGGTTTCTGGTTC
>WFUK01000259.1 GCA_015485015.1 Paracoccaceae bacterium
GCATGAAGTGCAATACCTGCCGGGGGACTTCGGGCTGTAGCTAGTGGTGGGGTGAAACCCCACCCTACGGGGGTGATCTTGCGCTGATATTCCGCCTTAATCGGGGGCGGCAAGAACAGGCGGAGAGGGTTGCTGCTTGGCCTTCTCGCGGCGCTCGGGCCGCAGGCAGCTTATCGAGCGCTCAACGATGAGCCTGAGAGCCAAACTTCAGGGAGCCAAATAGGCTCCCTTTTTTCTGCCCTAAGCAAGACCCGCAATATCTTGCAAAATCGCATCATATTTGCCGCGCATGAGCCGATAGGGCAAACCGCTCACCCCTGAAATATAGCCTTCAAGACCAGTGACACGTTCGGCAAGCGGGCGGGCGTGGACTTTTTTGAAATCACAATCGGGGTTGAATTCGCCCTGTTGCGCGCCACAGATCTCTTGAACCATATTTTGAATAAAAGCCTCCGGTGCGCGATCAAAATCTTCGTAATAGATAGATTTCATCTTCACACCGGCCCGATGCAGCTGAACCAGCTTTTGCTTTTGTTGGGTTCTGGTTTTTATCTGTCGATAGGCTGCGTGCAAGAACAGATGCCGGACAAGCTTGAAATGCTGTTCGCTCAAGGATTTGAAATAGGCGTCGCGCTCGTCCGGGCTAGCCTCCAGCGCTTTGAATTGGGGAAAGCTCATCATATCCACATCGGATTGCAGCTTGTTACCATAAGCGTGGACATAGGCGGAGCAGGTTATATCGATAAAATTTTTCCGAAATAGCGAATACACCGTTACATTATGCTTTACAAAAACCTCTGCAATTTTATTGAGATCGCCAAAAAGCCGCCACTTGAAGCCAACCGAGGGTGCGTCGCTTTTTGATGTTGAGCGTTGCAGGTGGGTGTCTACCATATCGGCGGGGGCGTATTTTCCGGTGCTAAAAATGGTGTCCAGCGTGTCGGGCAAGTCTCTGGCTTTGAATTTTTCGCTATAAATATAGCTATCCAGCTCCTCCATGAGCGGCACGGTAATGCATGGTTGTCCGCTTAGAGAATTGATAATGGCCGAGCTACCCTCGCGGCCATTATAGAGGATTACAAAATTGGAACCCATTCAAACAATGCCGCGCGCCATCGCCGCCACGCCGGTGCGGGCGATGTCTGATAGTCCAAGCGGGCGCATCAGGTCGGTGAAGGCGTCGATCTTTTCGGGGGTGCCGGTGATTTCGAACACAAAGCTTTCCAGCGTGCTATCCACCACATTGGCGCGGAAAATATCGGCCAGCCGCATGGCTTCCACCCGCTTTTCGCCCATGCCCGCCACCTTTAGCAGCGCCATTTCGCGCTCGACGGATGGGCCTTCGACCGTCAAATCATTCACCTTGTAAACCGGAATAATCAGCCCGAGCTGGGCTTTGATTTGCTCGATCACCCCGGGGGTTCCGGTGGTAACGATGGTGATGCGAGAGCGGTGGCCCTCGGTATCGATCTCGGCCACGGTCAGGCTGTCGATATTATAGCCGCGCCCCGAAAACAGCCCGATCACCCGCGCCAAAACACCGGCTTCGTTATCAACCACAATCGCAAGGGTATGGGTTTCTTCGCCCTCGTTTAGCGGGTTTTTCAGATCATAGGCGCTTTTGCGGCTGGCACCTTTTTTCAGGCTTAGGCTGGACATGGGGCTGTTCCTCTTTCGGTATATCTTTATTTGGCGGTTTTTTGTGGTTTTGTCCAGTCAGCCAAGGGCTTCATGGCGCAGGATTTCCGGTTTTGGTAGCAATATTCTGGGTCCGGCAGCGAGCTTGTGCCGGTCTTTGATGAATTTCTGGATGAAGGGCTGGAATTCCTGCTCGATGGCCTCGGAAACCTCGCTAGGCATTTCGGTTTTGTAGCGCAGCGATACCCCTTTGTTTTTCTGGGTAAAGCGATCTTCATGCACGATATCGGTCAGAATTTCCGGATCGAGCTTTAGCCCGAGTTTTTGCAAAATCAGCCCGGCCACGCTCACGGTATCAAAGGCGATATCCTCATAATAAAGCGGGATAATGCCCGGTAGGCGCAGCCATTCGGCCATGGAATTAAACTGGTGGCGCAGGTTTTTCAACACATCGTCCATGGTGCCAAATTCGGCGAAGGCCTGCTTGCCCTCGGCCCGCGCTCGCCGGCCGTGATCCAGCATTGAAAGCGCAATGTCGCGGGGGTCTCGATAGGCGACAAAGGCCAGCGCCTCGCCGCTTTTGATCATGCGCTTTACCACAGGATCGGGCCGCGTATGGGTTTTAAGCACCACAGAATAGCCGCGCGCCAGCATCTCGGCCTTGATTTCGTCCATTTGGGCGTCAGAAATGTGATTGACAAAATTGATGGTCGAGGCCTGCTTGATCGCGCTCGCCGATAGCTGATCCTGCGGAAACCCACAAAGATCCAGCGCCGAGCGAACGATTTGAAAGGCCAGCGTAGAGCCGGTTTTGGTCATGCCATAGCTGAAATAAAGCAGCGGTTGCATTTAGCGTTTCCCGTTCAAATGAATCACAATTCGCGGCTTTTCGCAGGGCTTGAATGCGATTTGTGATGTCTTTTTTGTATGCTTCTGGAAACGCTTTGTTAAACCCGCGTTTTTCCCACGGCATCAATGGCGTCAGCCGTTTCGGCGTCACACAGGATCATCTCGTTATGGGCTTTGCCTGACGGGATCATCGGAAAGCAGTTTTCGTGCTTTTCGACCAAGCAATCCAGAATAACCGGCCCGTCATGGGCCAGCATTTCCTTGATCGCCTCGTCCAGATCCGCCGGATCGCTGACCAGAATACCCTTGGCGCCAAAAGCCTCGGCCAGCTTCACAAAATCCGGCAGGCTTTCCGACCATGAATGGGAATAGCGCTCGCCATGCAAAAGCTGCTGCCATTGCCGAACCATGCCAAGGCGCTCGTTATTCAGGATAAATTGCTTCACCGGCAGGTTAAATTGTGTGGCCGTGCCCATTTCCTGCATGTTCATCAAAAACGAGGCATCACCCGCGATATTGATCACCAAGCTATCGGGATGCGCCACCTGCGCGCCGATGGAAGCTGGCAGGCCATAGCCCATCGTGCCCAGCCCGCCCGAGGTCATAAACC
>WFUK01000260.1 GCA_015485015.1 Paracoccaceae bacterium
ATTTTTGATCGCTGCCGGCGGTGGTAAACACCCGCGCACCATATGCATGGGCAAGCTGGATGGCGGTGGTGCCAATGCCGGAGCTGCCGCCATGCACCAAAAAGCGCTCGCCCGCTTGCAGCCGCCCGCGCATAAAAACCGTGCTCCAGACGGTGAAATAGGTTTCGCACAGGGCGGCGGCCTCAATCATGCTTAGCCCGTCTGGAACAGGCAGGGCGTGATCCTGATGGGTGGTGGCAAATTCGGCATAACCACCCCCGGGAAGGAGCGCGCAAACCTTATCGCCCAGCTGCCAGCGGGTGACGCCCGCACCGATGGCCACGACCTCGCCCGCCGCCTCAAGGCCCGGCAGATCAGACGCGCCTTTCGGCGGGTCGTAAGCGCCCGCACGCTGCAGCGCATCGGGGCGGTTTACCCCTGCGGCCTCAACCTTGATCAGGATTTCCTCGTGGCTGGGCTGCGGCACGGGGCGCTCGCAAAGGGCCAGCACCTCGGGGCCACCAACGCGGGTAATCTCGACCGCGCGCATTAGCGGATCGCCGGTTTGGACTCGGCGTAATCCCAATAAAGCTGGCGCACCATCAGGCCCTGCTCGGTGGGTAGGTCGCGGGTTTCAAAGCGGGTTACGGCTTGCACTTTGTTGGCGTTGCCAGTGCAGAATATCTCGTCGGCATTGGTGAAATCTTCCACGGTCAGGCTCTTTTCAACCACTTCGTGGCCCGCCTCTTGCAGCAGCTTTATAACCCGCTGGCGGGTGATGCCGTTGAGGAAGGTGCCATTTGGCACAGGGGTATAAAACACGCCGTCTTTTACCATAAACGCATTGGTCGAGGCGGTTTCGGCAACGTGGCCGTCCAGATCCAGCGACAGCGCATTATTAAAACCGCGCGTGCGGGCCTCGCGCACGATGCGGCCATTGTTCGGGTAAAGGCAAGCGGCTTTGGCCTCGGTCAGGGCGGTGTCTTGGTGCGGGCGCTTGAAGGGGCTGACGGTCAGCGCAAACGGGCCGGGCTGGGACATGGGCAGGGACTCAAGCACAATCGCGATTTCGGTGGAATTCGGATCGGCATCGAAGAAGCTTTCAGAGCCTTCGGTGGACCACATCATCGGGCGTAAATAAAGATCAACCCCGCGCGGAAAATTGCGAATGCCGTTTTGGATAATGCCGCGAATTTCAATGGCGGAATAGGGGCTGGCAAGGCCCATGGCCTCGGCAGAGCGCACCACGCGCTGGCAATGCAGCGTAAGATCCGGTGCGTAGCCATTCATCAGGCGGGCGCCGTCAAATACCAGCGTGCCTTGCCATGTGGCGTGGTCGGCCGAGCCTAAAATAGGCAGGTTGGCCTGAGTCCAGTCGCCTTTGAACCATGTCCAGACATCATTTCCTATTGCCATGTTTTACTCCTGATCGTGTATTTTTCCCGGAAGGTCATCCGGGGCTTCGGGGGCTTTGATGTGGTCAAACATCCTGCCAAAACTATTGAAAAACTGCTTACCCAGCGGGCTGTTGCGAAAGCGGGCTTTGGTTTTCTCAAAGCTCATGACGTTCTCGATCCGCCGCGCGATAAAGGCTTCGGTTTCGTCGGCCTCGTCGCCGAGCCAAAACAGCACGCAGGCGGAATAAACCGCGCTTAGGGTCATGCGCTTGGTATACCAGTTATAATCGCGGGAGGTGTCGCCGAGGCTTTCCCAGATCGCATCCGCCGTATGCCACAGCGCCCGCGTGCCGTCGCCCGCGTTTTGCGGCAGGGTGAAAAACGCCATGCCACGGCGCACGGCTTCTTTATCGGCCAGCGCGAGGCGTAGCGAAATGGCTTTGGCAACGCGCTCGGAATAGCGCAGCTCGGAAAGATCAAGCGCGGCCATGGCTTCGCGCATATCGCCGTCGCCCTGATAATGATAACCCAGCGCCAGATCGAGCGGGCCACGGGGGAAGGCGAGCTTGGCGAGGCCAGGGTCTACCCCTGAATCGGCAATGGCGGCTTTTAGGGTTTTGTCTGACCAGCCGTCAAACATCACATGGTTCAGGGCGGCGCCTATTACCGCGCGCTTGGCCTCGACCAAATGATCTTGCTCTGATTTACGTTTGGCCATCTTGGCCCCCTAGACAAATTCCTGCCCTCTTGGTATAGAGCGGCTTCCTGCAATTATGC
>WFUK01000261.1 GCA_015485015.1 Paracoccaceae bacterium
CGCAGCGGGGCAATGCTTTTTTCGATCGACGGCCCTGTTTCCAGTTGGGACGACACATCTGCCGGCAGGCGCTTTTTCAGCTCGGCCCAAAAGGCGTCATCACTCCAGTCCTGCACCGTTTCCGAGAGCGGCACCTGAATATAATAGCGGCTCAGCATTTGCGAGCGCAGGGAGCAAAGGGCAAAGCCGCGCTCGTGCTTGGCATAGATCAGCTCGGGCGAAACCGGTTTTGTCTCAGACAAAACCCCAAGCCAGCCAAACGGATACACCCGCTCGAATTCCTTGATTTTATCGCGGGGAATCGCTTTGCGGCTGACCCCGTGAAAGCCATCAGCCCCGATGATATAATCGCAATCCAGGCGTTGCTTCTCGCCGTCTTTTTCAAAGGTGATAAATGGGTTATCGCTGGTCAGGTCGCGGGGTTGCACATTTTCAACCCCATGGATAACCGCGCCGCCAGTTTTTTCCCGTGCGTCATAAAGATCGCGCGTCAAGTCGGCCTGGCCATAGACGATCACCGAATTTCCGCCGGTCAACCCTTTGAGGTCCACGTGGCTGCGAATACCGTCATGGGCGATGTCAAATCCGGTATGGACCTCGCCTTCGGCATCCATGCGCGCGCCACAATCTGCCTCGCGCATCAGGTCGGCAAAGCCATGCTCCAGCACACCGGCGCGAATGCGCCCCAGCACATATGCGCGGCTATGCTTTTCCAGCACCACAGAATCAATACCCTGTTGGTGCAGCAATTGTGACAGTAAAAGCCCTGAAGGCCCGCCGCCTATAATTCCGATTTGCGTCTTCATCTGCAAGGTTCCTTTTGTCGGTCAGCTGTCAATACATTCCAAAAGCATGGTGCCCGCACCGGTGTTGGAAATCGGAATGTGGTAGTTGCTGCTGAGTTGGCGCACCTTTCCCAGCGCGCCGCGCATCATCATCCACATCAGGAATTCGGTGCCCTGTGATCCCGCCTTTTCAACCAGCTCCATGCGCGAGATCGCGGTCAGTGCTTCGGGGTCAGTGACGATTTTCTCCATGCACATTTCGTCAAATTCACGGTTGATAAACCCGGCCCGCGCGCCATCCAGCTGGTGGCTCAGCCCGCCGGTGCCTAAAATCACCACGCTGATATCTTCAGGATAGCTGCGCACCGCTTTCCCCAGCGCTTTGCCGAAATCCAATGCCCGTTTCAGGGTCGGAATCGGATGCTGCACCGTGTTGGCGCTGATCGGAATAGCGGGCGGATGACTGCCCTTGGGCCAAAAAAGCTGCATTGGCACGGTAAATCCGTGGTCCACCGCCAGCTCCTGACAGGAGGTAATGTCAAATTCCTGCTCGACCATGCTTTCAATCAGGTGCCATGAAAACGGAGCGTCACCCTTAAAGGGCGGCAGTTCGGGCAGGCCCCAGCCCTCGTCCTCGTTGCGATACTGAGCCGCCGCGCCAATGGCAAAGGTTGGCATTTGGTCAAGAAAAAACCCCAGCCCGTGGTCATTATAGATGTTGATCACCAAGTCGGGCTGTTTCTCGGCCAGCCATGCCCTGATCGGCGGATAGGCCTTGAAAAACGGTTCCCAATAAGGGTCGTCCTCCATGCCAGCCTCGATCGCTTTGCCAACTGCCGGAATGTGCGACGTGGTAATGCCGCCAAGAATTCTCGCCATTATGCGCCTGCCTTTCTTAGCTTTTCCTTAAATTCATCCACCGAGGTGCCGGTTTGCTGGGCACCGATATCCTGCATATTGAGCTTGTAAATACCGGCAAATTTGGCGAGGTAATAAATATTCCCGCCCTCGCGGATCATCGCCAACACGTCTTTATCGCGGCAGGCCTGCTTTTGAGCCTCGCTCAGGCCGTAACGCTCGAAATACCCCTCGGGGTCGGCCAGATAATCCGCCCGCGCCTTGGCTCCGTTAAAGCTGTAGCACATCTTGTTCAGCCCATAGCCCTTCATCGCCATGCGGCCATCAAAAATGGTGGTGCCGGGGATATTTATATGCGGGTCCATCAGGTTTCCTCCCAGTAAAGCCGCATCGGGTTATCCACCAGCAGCGCTTGTTGCAGCGCCAGTGTCGGCGCAATTTCGGGGATCACATCCACCAGGTCGCCATCATCCGGCATGTGGCTGTGCATATTCGGGTGGGGCCAGTCCGTGCCCCACAACACGCGGTCGGGAAAACGCTCCACCAAGGTGCGGGCAAAGGGGATCACGTCTGAATAATCCCGCCCCTTCAGGCCCAACCGCTCGGGGCAAGAGACCTTGACCCAGAAGTTTGTATGCGCTTCCAGCAAGGCCAGAAAGCGCTGGAAATCCGCGCCCCCAACCCCCGCCGCCACATCGGGACGGCCCATATGATCTATTACCACCACCCCGGGGAGCGCGGTGAGAAAGGGTGTAAGCCTTGCCAGATCCTCCGCCTCGAAATACACATTCACATGCCAGCCCAGCCGCTGGATACGCGCCGCAATGATGGCATAAACCTCGGGCGGGGTGTCATCCACCAGCCGCTTGAGAAAGTTGAACCGCACCCCGCGCACCCCTGCGCGGTGTAGCGCGTTAAGGCCGGTGTCGGATACATCCACATCCACAACCGCCACCCCGCGCGCTTTGCCATCAGAGGTGCGCAAAGCATCCACCATCGCCGAATTATCGGCACCGTGGCAGGTGGCCTGCACAATCACATTGCGGGCAAAGCCGAGATGGTCCCGCAGGGCAAACAGCGTTTCTTTGGGGGCGTCAGCCGGCGTGTATTTCCGGCTCGGGGCAAAGGGGAAGCTGGCAGCGGGACCAAACACATGGCAATGGGCATCCACCGCGCCCGCAGGCGGGGAAAAGCGTGGCTTGCGCGGCGCGTTGCAAAAATGCTTCAGATCATCCATAAAGCTTCCCGTCAAACAGCTTGCGCGCCGTGCGAACCACGCCGGCACTTGCCACCTCGCCCTGATCATCAAGCCGGGCGATGATGGTGGTTTCTCCGATCGGGTGCTCGATACTCATGCGTTTCTGTGGGCCTTCCGGAATAACCGCCATTGAAGCCGCAACCGAGCCTTCAAGCAGGCAGGTGCTGGCCACGCTCACCGCACCAAGCACGCCAATAGAAGAATGGCAGCGATGCGGAATAAAGGTGCGGGTAGAAATGCAGCCTCCCTCAACGGGCGGGCTGACCATGGTCATTTTCGGTATCGGCATTTTGCTGACATCTCCCAAGCCCATCAACTGCCCGGCCTGCAAGCGGATGCTTTCGATCCGGGCTTTAAGGGCGGAATCCGCATCCAGCTCGTCACGGCTCTCTTGGCCGGTGATCCCCATATCGCTGGCGCGCATCACCACGCCGGGCATGCCGTTATCAATCAGGGTTACTTCAATGCCATCAATGGTATCGACCACATTACCACTCGGCAGCAAAGCCCCGCAGGTTGCGCCTGCATTGTCCTCGAAAATGATCTCGACAGGGCTGGCTGTGCCCGGCACTCCGTCAATACGGGCGGTTCCTTCATAGCTGACCTGCCCATTTGGCGTTTCGACCAGCGCCGTGGCGGTTTGGCCGGTGTTCTTCATATAGATAACCACGGGCGTCTGCTCGCCCGTCACGCTTACCAAGCCGCGCTCAATGGCAAAGGGGCCAACGCCGGCCAGAATATTACCACAATTCTGCGCTTCACTAACGATGGGGTGATCTACCACCACCTGCAAAAACAGGTAATCCACATCCACCCCCTCGCGCGCGGATTTTTGCACTACCGCCACTTTTGAGGTCAGCGGGTCTGCGCCGCCCATGCCATCAATCTGGCGCAGATCCGGCGAACCCATGGCGGCCAGCAAAAAACGGTCCCGTTTGGCGGTGTTTGCCGGAAGATCTTCCGCAAGAAAATACCCGCCTTTAGACGTGCCGCCGCGCATCCACATACATGGAATTCCGTTATTCATATTTTAACCCCTTTTTAGCCAAGCTTTTGCGCATGTCATACATATCCAGCCCCAGCTCTCCGGTGGCAAACCGCGCCCGCTTGGCTTCTTCTGCCGACATCCGCATCATTGCCTCTTTTAGCACCGCCTCGGCTTCCGCCACAGGCACCACACACACCCCGTCATCATCCGCCACAATCACATCGCCCGCGTTCACCGCAGCCCCCGCGCAGACAACCGGCACATTCACCGCGCCAAGGGTTTCCTTCACCGTCCCCTGCGCCGAAATAGCGGTGGACCAAACGGGAAAACCCATCTCCCGCAAATCCGCCACATCCCGCACGCCCGCATCAATCACTAGCCCAAGCCCTCCTTGCGCCATCGCCGAGGTAGCCAGCAGGTCGCCAAAATAGCCATCCGAGCAGGGCGAGGTCGGGGCCAGCACCAGCATATCCCCCGCCTGCAATTGCTCGATCGCCACATGCAGCATCCAGTTATCCCCCGGCGGGGCCGAGATGGTAACCGCCGAAGCCGCCAGCCGTGCGCCCTGCTGAATGGGCCGCATATTTGGGGCCATCAGCCCTTTGCGCCCCATGGCTTCATGCACCGTGGCCACGCCGCAATGGCCAAGCGCCTTCACCACCTCTGGCGCGGCGCGCTGAATATCCTGCACCACCACGCTCATAATTCATCCACCGTGCGCGGATAAACGCTCTGAAACCCCTCGGCATAGCGCGCTGGCCGCCCACCCGCCTGGCCACCGGAATTGCGCCTGAAATGGTTGCCCCGGTTCTCGGCCAAATTGGTATAAAACTGCCACAAATGCTCCTGACCCTGCATGGATTCAATCGCCGCGCGCTTTTTGTCCCACACATCCGTGATGTCCAAAAACGTATCCGGCTTCCATTGCATTTGCTCGCTCTGGTGTGGCTCAAACAGGTAAAGCTGCGGCGCGCCCAGCACCTGCTCACCCGGCTTATGCCCCCAGGCCTGCGCGATCATCCGGCACTCCATCGCCACTTTGGTGGCATAGGCGTGGTCGGTATTATACGGGTCATAATGCGAGTGGCTCATCATAAATGCAGGCTGCACCGCACGGATCAAATCCACCAGCTTGTCCTTGCCCTCACGGTCCATCTCCAACGGATAATCCCCGAGATCAAAGAACTGGATATCATGCACATCCAAAGCCGCCGCCGCATTCTCTGCCTCGATGCGCCGCGCCGCCTTGACCTTTTCCAGCGTCATGCCACCCTGCTTCCACAGTTTGGCGCTCTCGCCCCGCTCCCCGTATGACAGGCAACAAACCGTCACCTCGTAGCCAAGCTTCTGGTGCAAGGCAATCGCCCCTCCGGCCCGCCAGACAAAATCTGCGGCATGGGCGCTGATCACCAAAGCCGTTTTTACATCCGCCATTTTCCGACCTTTCAAAATAGTTGGATTTATGGTTGACCAAAACCGAAAAAAAAGCCACTTCAAAGGCTATCCACTTTCATAAGATTTTGCTATAGTGACTAATATTTTTCTGGGGAGAACACCGTGCAAGCCCATCGCTTGAACTTACGCCATTTGCGCGCCTTTCGTGAAATTGCGGCCCGGAAAAGCATTTCACGGGCGGCAGACCATGTGCATCTTTCGCAGCCGGCAGTTACGCAGGCGCTGTCCAAGCTGGAGCATCTTGTTGGCACCCCCCTTTTTGACCGGGCCGGTCGGGGGATGTATTTGAATGCGCCGGGCGAGATATTTCTTCATCGGGTCGCGCGGGCGCTGGATTTGGTCCAAAGCGGCGCAAAGGCGGCTTTGAAACTGAGCCTGCGCACGCAAGGTCAGGGCTTTCGGCGGTTTGACCGGCTCATGACCTCGGCCCAGCTTCGGGCTTTGATTGCGGTGGCCAAGGCGGGAAATTTTTCCTTGGCGGCCCGTGCGGTTGGCATATCCCAGCCGTCATTGCACCGCACCGCGCGCGACCTCGAAAAACTGGCGGGTATAACCCTGTTTAACCGGATCAATCTGGGCATCGAGGTAACCCCGCCAGCCAAAGAGCTGGCGCGTTTTGCGCGCTTGGCATTTGCCGAACTCGAGCAAGGGTTGGACGAATTGAAGGCTTGGCGCGGTGCGGATAGCGGGCGTATTGTAATCGGCACCATGCCCTTGGCGCGGGCCGAAATTTTACCCCGCGCAATCAATACCCTGCTGGAGCGCCAGCCCAACGTCGATATCAGCGTGATTGACGGGCCTTATGATGACCTGCTGCACGGCCTGCGGCATGGCGAGATAGATCTGTTGATCGGCGCGCTGCGCCCGTCCCTTCCGATTAGCGATGTGGTGCAGGAACCCCTGTTTCAGGATCCGCTGGTCATTGCCGCCCGATCAGGGCACCCGCTGGCACGGCAGGCAGATCTGTCGCTGAAAGACCTGTCGGAATTTGGTTGGGCGGTTCCGCGCGCAGGCACCCCGACGCGCGCCTTGTTCGAGACCATGTTTGCGGGGGATTGCCCGCAACATATTGTTGAAACCAGCTCGCTGGTGCTGGTCAGGGGGCTTTTAGTCGGGAGTGACCGGCTGGCGATAATATCGGCGCATCAGATGAAACATGTGGAGCAACTGGGGCTGTTTTGCCGGTTGGATTTCGAAATACCGAACACGCATCGCGATATTGGCATCACATTGCGGCAAGACTGGCAACCAACCGCCACGCAATCCCGGTTTCTATCTCTGCTGCGCGATTTGGGGGCGATTTTTTAAGCCGGTCCTATTTGAAAAATGAATAGGTCGGGGGGTCATTTTATTATTTTTCCGCCAAAACCTGTGCTAGCAAGGCCCAACTAAGGAGCATCCGGATTGACTATGCCTGAGGCAAAAAAACCCCAGTTTACCGGCGCGATCGGCTTTATCGGATTTGGTGAGGCCGGCGCCGCCATTGCCAAAGGGCTTGCCAAAGAGTGCAGCATGGAGATGCGGGCGTTTGACCTCAAAACCACGCTTGGATCAGAGGCACGGCAGCAAAAGCTGGCTGATTTCAAACGTGCCAATATCGAGGGTTTCGAGTGTGCCGCCGAGAGTGTAAAAGGCGCAAGGCTGGTGTTTTCAGTGGTGACCGCAGATCAGGCGGTTGACGCCGCGCGCCGCGCCGCAAAAGGGATCGGCCAAGGCTGTTTCTACTTTGATTGCAATTCCTGCGCGCCTGACACCAAAAAGCAGGCAGCGGCGATAATAAACCGCGCCGGAGGCTGCTATGTCGATGTCGCCATTATGGGCCCGATTGAACCGGCGCAGCACAAAACACCGGTTTTGATCAGTTGCGAACAGGCGGCCGAGGCGCTGGAGATTATGGAAATGCTTGGCATGTGCGCGCGGGTGGTTTCGCAGGAAGTCGGCGCGGCGGCAACGATCAAGCTGGTCCGGTCGGTGATGTTTAAGGGCATGGAGGCGCTGGTGGCGGAGTGTTTTTTATCAGCGCGCAAAGCCGGGGTGGAAGAGGAAGTGCTGGCGTCGCTGGAAAAATCCTTCCCCACCTTTGGCTGGGGGCAGCGGCTGGATTATATGCTGGAGCGCATGATAAAACACGGGCCGCGCCGGGCTGCCGAAATGCGCGAGGCCGCCCTTACGGTTTCGCAATTGGGCCTGAGTAACACAATGTCGGAAGCATCCGCCGGATGGCAGCAGATGATCGGAGATTTGGGGCTGGACATGGATAAAGCCGGCTTTAAGGCGCAGGCCGACAGTATTTTGGAGCTATTGGAGTCTTCCAGCAAAGCGGAGTGAGAGAGATGAAAATTTGTGTAGCAGGGGCGGCGGGTGCATTTGGCATGAAGCATTTGGACGCGCTCGGTAATATCGAAGGGGTCGAGGTGACCTCGGTTGTGGGCCGCACCCGCGAAACGATCGAGGCCTTTGCGGCGGCGCGTGGCATTGCCCATGCAACTGTTGATTTGGCAGAAAGCCTGGCGCGGGATGACGTGGATGCGGTGATCCTGTCGACCCCGACCCAGATGCATGCCAAACAAGCGATCGCCTGTATGCGCGCTGGCAAACATGTGCTGATCGAAATTCCGATGGCGGATAACCTTGCGGATAGCCAGGAGCTGGTGCGGGTGCAGCAGGAAACCGGCATGGTGGCAATGGCGGGCCATGTGCGGCGCTTTAATCCTTCCCACCAATGGGTGCATAATAAAATCGCTGCCGGCGATCTGAACATCCAGCAGCTTGAGGTGGAAACGTATTTCTTCCGCCGCAAAAATATAAATGCGGCTGGCAAAGCCCGAAGCTGGAC
>WFUK01000262.1 GCA_015485015.1 Paracoccaceae bacterium
AGGCGCGATACAATGCCATTCCCGTTTGCCAAGGTTGTGCTTCTTTGTTCAGGCATCGAATTGGCATGAACTCCAATATCGACTACTTTGACATGGCGTCCTCGCGTGTAACTCGCACCGTTGCCAAGATAATGCCCCAGTTTTGGCTTTTGAAACGTCACGGTTAGTTTTGGCAATATGACACCGGCTTTACCAATCGCACGGCCACTGTCAGCGCATATTCCACTGGCAATGTCGATTGAAACCGATTTTGTCTGATCCTGTGGCGACTGACTATCATGCGCAAAAAATACCCACGGACCAAGGCTATCTGGCAATCCGCGACTAAGCCCAGTTCCAAATGCTGCATCAACAAAAAGATCATAGCGGGCGAAATACAGTTCGTCGCTTTGGGCGATTGCTGAAGATTGTATTTCGCCCCCCACCTCCAACCACCGCTCCGCATTCACCTTCGCATCCGGCGGCAGTTTGTCCACCTCGCCGTAAAGAAAAACCTCCACCGCCCAGCCGCGCGCCTTTAGCAGCCGCGCGACCACAAAGCCGTCACCGCCGTTATTGCCGGGGCCGCAGAGGACCACGGCTTTTTGCGGGGTTTTGGCCATGTCGGGCCACTCTTGGAGGATGGCTTCGACCACGCCTGCGCCTGCGCGTTCCATCAGCTCAAGGCCGGTTACTTCGCCGCTTTCTATGGCGGCTTGCTCGATGGCGCGCATTTGGGCGGCGGTGAGAAGTTCGGTCATATCAGGCTCCGGTTGTTTGGCGTATTAAACACGAAGTTTGGGGGGAGAGGAAGCCCGGCGCGCGTGGTTTTGACATTCCTTGCTGTTGTGATACGCTTATCGGCAACGAGTGTTTGACGATTTTTTCGGGGGCGCAACACAATGAAACGCATCATCGCATCTGTTTTTTTATTGGCGTATTTTTTTTCAACCGCATCCGCTGAACCGGCCTTTTCGCCTGATTTCACCATAGACAATTCACAGATTGTGGTCGACCTTGACGGGCTGGATCCGCAAAAACGGTATTGGGTCATTTTATTCGACCCGACCACGCAGGATATCTATCAAAGCCAGTATTTTTCCTATCAAACCGTTGGGGGCCTGCGTTCAACCTCTATTACGTTTGACCCTGTAAATGCAGAAAACCTTCGAGTCGGAGTATATTTTGCGCAAAGGGGCGCACCACAGATCGCTTATCTTGATCTAAAGGCAGCAGCGGCAAGCCCAAACACCCAAGCCAACCCGACCCAGAATATCACCATAAAGTTCAAAGAGCCGACACCGATCATTTTACCAAATGGCCCTGTTATGCTGGAGATATCCGGCTTCACGCCGGGCGTTGGGTATATATTTCTGGTTTTTGATGCGGCTATCCAAACCCCGACCCAAGACAGGATGACGGATTATAAAGGATTTTCAACCTTGTTTGGAAACACCTCCACCATTGTCGGCGCGAATATCCGCCAGCCCGGCCGCTACAAATTCCAGGTCTATGAAGACCGCAGAGGCGCACCGCTGCTCGCGGAAACCGTTGCAACCGTTATCACCCGCGATGCCGCGCAATCCGCCACTCGCACCATTCCCGAACTCACCGCACAGGATTTTTCATCCCTTGGGGTTCCCGAAGACAAGTTTCTTGACCGTTACACAGGAGAATGGCCGTGCGGGAGCCTGCAAGGCAACCCCTTTGTTCTGGATATAACCCGTGTCACGGAAGGGTTCAACTACGCCGGTGGTTCGGGGCGTTACTATTTACTGAATGATCGTAACTCGATTATTTATTCCGGAGAGATTTCACTGGACACGCTGGATCGCAGAGGTCGCACACTCAATCTGACCCTTTCTGGCGGCTATGATCAATTCAGGGCAGATGACAAGCTTGAATCCTGGTATCCCGGAACTCAGGTCCGGGGCCAGTTTTCACCAAAATTTGACAGTGTCGATTTTAATTTCAGAGCGCAAAATTGTGAAGCCGTAACATTAAGCGCAATGGAAAACAGCCCAGCCCCCATGAAGCAACCACCCGCGCCGGGAACTTTCGAAGCCTATTGCGCGGATACAAGCTCCC
Organism: Paracoccaceae bacterium; assembly: GCA_015485015.1. GTDB lineage: Bacteria > Pseudomonadota > Alphaproteobacteria > Rhodobacterales > Rhodobacteraceae > UBA3077. Next base: position 2,068 of record WFUK01000262.1, read on the forward strand.
TTTCGGGCGCATCAAGATGTATTGAAGCCGCGTTACTCCGAAATCAAAGTGAAAATGGCCGGCTGAACGATTTCAACCTCAGAGAATGGAAGCAGGAGAAACTATTCTTCTCGAACTGTCAGTCGCTTACCGATGCGCTTTCGGATCTGACATCGACGATAACACGCGATTACTACGTCGAATTTGAACGAACACCCCGGGACTGCGCCGAGACCTTCGAGATTTTGGAGCCTCTGGGATATAAATATCCGGTTCCGGATGCCTGCCAAAATATTAACTCGGTTGAATCTGTCGGGCCTTGCATAAGCGGTATAGTGGATTTTCTGGAAACACCGGCTCCCATTTTATCGCTGTTGAGGCGAGATGTCAGAAGTTGTCAAGTCGAGGGGGGAAGTCCGGGAAACCTGCAAAACCTGCTGGCCACTTATGTAAGATTCGAGGGTGCATACTCGTCAAGGCGGGATAGCCAGTTTCGCGCCCGGGTTGACTGCACCTATTTTAACGAAGCCGCCGCCGCCGTGGGATTGATATCGGCCGAAGAACTGGATCGTCGAAAAAATGAAGCAGAATCACTACAGGCATACGCCAATTCGGATGAGCGCGCGGCGAGCCGCCCGAACCGGCTCGAGATGATAAACGCGCTCGGTCGCGAGATTGCCCGCCAGTGCGATGCCGGTTTTCGGCTTTCACAATGGTTAGGCGGCCAAGCCCCGAGTGCCAATCCTTTATCCATTTCTCTTTTCGAGTTTAACCCGACGGAGAAAACTTGTGAAATGCGCCTGAAATTGTCGAGCATTGCCGCGGCACCGGCTTATGTAATCTGGGCTGGTGGATACGAAGACACAACCTGCAGTCCGGCACCCGGCGGTGGGTTTGATTGCAACGGAACTTTTCTGCTCGGTTTCAGCAGCAATGACACCAGGGCAGGGGCCGGCATGTTGGAAGCTTTACTCGGGCCGCGCCGAAGTAGCGCGCTTTCCGCTAGGTTTCGCCTCAATCGGAATACGAGCCAATGGGATGTCAGCAATATTTCTGCGCGGTAACCGATACCGGCCGCTGCCGGACCACCTCGATATTTCATTGTGCTACAAAATTAATCGGCGTGATTAATATTTAGGCACTGCTGCCGGAATCTTCGCCCGCGCGCCCTGCCCTGCCTTCATTCAATTTGCACCACCCGCGCAGCAATGCTTAACAGGGCCCATACGAAACAGGAGCATCGACATGAAGAAAATCGAAGCCATTATCAAGCCGTTCAAGCTTGATGAAGTCAAGGAAGCCCTGCAAGATGTCGGCATCCAGGGGCTAAGCGTGATTGAGGCCAAAGGGTTTGGTCGCCAAAAGGGCCATACCGAGCTATATCGCGGGGCCGAATATGTGGTGGACTTTCTGCCAAAGGTTAAAATAGAAATCGTGCTCAATGAGGACCAAGTGGACGAGGCCATCAAAGCCATCATCGACGCGGCCAAAACCGGAAAAATCGGCGACGGGAAAATCTTTGTTTCCAGCATCGAGCAAGCCATTCGCATTCGCACAGAAGAAGACGGGCCAGACGCGCTGTAGCATCGCCCTTTAGAGAGGAAAGACCATGAGTGATATTCAAGCTGTTTTGGACAGCATCAAAGACAATGACATCGAGTATGTCGACATCCGTTTCACCGACCCGCGCGGGAAATTGCAGCATGTAACGCTGATCAATGACGAAGTGACCGCTGATTTCCTCGAGGAAGGCTTTATGTTTGACGGCTCCTCGATTGCGGGCTGGAAGAGCATTGACGAAAGCGATATGAAGCTGATCCCTGATTGCTCCAGCGCCTATATTGATCCGTTTTAGGCGGAAAAAACCCTGTGCTTGCATTGCTCTATCGTGGAGCCGGATACCGGCGAGGCCTATTCGCGCGATCCGCGCAGCACCGCCGAAAAGGCCGAGGCTTACCTGAAGGCTTCCGGCATTGGCGACACCGCCTATTTTGGCCCCGAGGCCGAGTTCTTCCTGTTTGACGATGTGCGCTTTAGCAACACCATGAACAAGGTGTCATTCGAGGTGGATGCGGCAGATGCGGCATGGAACACCGATACCCAATATGAAATGGGCAATATGGGCCACCGCCCCGGCGTTAAGGGCGGGTATTTTCCGGTTAACCCGACCGACGCAGCGCATGATATTCGCGGCGAAATGCTTTCCACCATGAAGCGTCTTGGCATGAAGGTTGACAAGCACCACCACGAGGTTGGCTCTTGCCAGCACGAGCTTGGTCTGGTGTTTGGCACGCTTGTGAAGCAGGCAGACGAGCTGCAAAAATACAAATATGTGATCCACAATGTGGCGCATGCCTACGGTAAATCCGCCACCTTTATGCCCAAGCCAATCGCTGGCGATAACGGCACGGGGATGCACGTGAATATGTCGATCTGGAAAGAGGGCAAGCCGCTTTTTGCTGGCGATAAATACGCGGACCTTTCCCAAGAAGCGCTATATTTCATTGGTGGTATCTTGAAGCACGCCAAAGCGCTGAACGCCTTCACCAACCCCTCGACCAACAGCTACAAGCGTCTGATCCCGGGCTTTGAAGCTCCGGTTCTGCGCGCCTATTCCGCCCGCAACCGCTCGGGCTGCGTGCGCATTCCTTGGGCTGAATCCCCCAAGGCCAAGCGCGTAGAGGCTCGTTTCCCCGATCCGGCTGCCAACCCATACCTGTGCTTTGCGGCGCTGCTTATGGCCGGTCTTGACGGCATCAAAAACAAGATCGACCCGGGTGAAGCGTCTGACAAAGATCTTTATGATCTGCCACCAGAAGAGCTGGCGGGCATTCCGACGGTTTGCGCCAGCCTGCGTGAAGCGCTTGAGGAGCTTGAGGCCGATAGTGACTTCCTGACGGCCGGTGATGTATTTACCAAGGACCAGATCGAGGGTTATATGGAGCTTAAGTGGGAAGAGGTTTATACCATGGAACACACGCCACACCCTGTTGAATACGGCATGTATTACAGCTGTTAATATAGGTGCGTGGGGACCACGCACCCTACATTCAGGCCTCCCGTTTGGGGGGCCTTTTTTATGGAATGGCGACCATGGGTTTATCTACATATCGCCGGAAGGGATCAGGATGCGCCTGCACGCGGGTCAGGGCATGGATTGTAGCCGTTTTTTCCAACCACACGGATAGAGGAAATGGGAAACTTTGGGGAGACCAATTTTTCCGCTTGCACACCAGCCTCGAAAACCGTAGTGAAAACGGCGTCGGAGAGGTGCCAGAGTGGTCGAATGGGGCGGTCTCGAAAACCGTTGAGCCTTCACGGGTTCCCAGGGTTCGAATCCCTGTCTCTCCGCCAGATTTCTCATCTTTCCACTAATTCACCACAGATATCTGGCCGCCATTCCAATGGCAAAATCCCCATGGGCACACCATAAAACGAATTACCAATTTACATGGGTAAGCCCTGTGGATACGGTTAAACCGACCTCGAAAACCCAAAATTCCGGATACCGCAATGCCCCAGGCCCAGCCCTATATAATCGCGCCCTCCCTGCATAATTCCCGCCTCACCCGCGCTGTATCGGGGCGGGATCAGCATGGCGAAATGCAGCAGATCAAGGTGGTCGAGGAGCGCCCGCTTACCATCTATCTCAACAAGCAAGAAATCGTGACCGCGATGACCATTGGCGACTATCCGGAATACCTCGCCGTGGGCTATTTGCGCAATCAGGGCATGCTTTTGCATGATGACCGGATCACCGGCATTGATTATGACGAAGAGGTCGAAGCCGTGATTGTCCGCACCGAGCGCGAGACCAATTACGAGGATAAGCTGAAGAAAAAGACCCGCACCTCGGGCTGTGCGGTTGGCACGGTATTTGGCGATATGATGGAGGGGCTGGAGGGGCTGATCCTGCCTGCCGCCGAGCTGCGCACCAGCTGGCTCTATGCGCTGGCGCAGCAGATCAATACCACCCCCAGCCTTTATCTTGAGGCGGGGGCCATTCATGGGTCGGTATTGTGCCACCAAGCCGCGCCGCTGGTCTATATGGAGGATGTAGGGCGGCATAATGCTGTGGATAAAATCGCGGGATGGATGGTGATGGAACAGACAGAGGCAGCGGATAAAATCCTCTATACCACGGGTCGGTTAACCTCGGAAATGGTGATCAAAACCGCGCTGATGGGCATTCCGGTGCTGGCCTCGCGCTCGGGCTTTACCGCTTGGGGGGTGGAAATCGCGCGGCAAGTGGGGCTGACATTGATCGGACGGCTGCGCGGCCAGCGCTTTATTTGCCTCAGCGGCGAAGAGCGCTTGATCCGGGACGCAGACCCGAGCAAAATCAAAACCGAAAGCAAGCGCGCGCGGCCATCATGAAAAGGCGACCACCGATGCAGATATTTGGCATTACCGGCTGGAAAAACAGCGGCAAAACCACCCTGATGGAAGGGCTGGTGCGCGAATTCTGCCGTCGCGGGTTTTCCGTTTCCACCCTCAAACACGCCCATCATGATGTGGATGTGGACCAGCCCGGCA
>WFUK01000263.1 GCA_015485015.1 Paracoccaceae bacterium
GCCATTGGCAGGGGTTTCAATCCAAACCAGCTTGGTTTTTCCGGGCTTTATCGCCGCTTCCAGCGCTGCGAGATCACCCGCCTCGAAGGTATCAAAGCCGATCACACCGCGCGCCGCTTGGCGATTGAGCCAGTTCAGCCCGACGTGATACATCATCGATTGCGCCACCACATGCGCGCCCATCGGCAGGGCCTCGACCACCGCAACAGTGGCGGACATGCCGGAATTAAACAGCAATGCAGAATCCGCGCCTTCCAGCTCGGCAATGATCTGCTCGCCTTGGGCGGTGGTGGGGGAGCCATAGCGGCTATAGACAAAGCCCTCGCGCAGGTCGTAATTTTCATCCCGCGCAAAGGTGGAAGCGCTGTGCATCGCAGGCACAACCGCGCCATTCTGGCCATCCAGCAAATGCAAGGCCTGTGCGGCCATGGTTTGTGGCGACAGGGCGTTGCGGCGCTTCATCAATCGTTGCCGCGATACGGCTCTACATATTGCAGCGCCATGTCCCACGGGAAGAAGATCCATGTATCTTGCGATACTTCGGTGATGAAGGTGTCCACCATCGGGCGGCCCATCGGCTTGGCATAAACCGTGGCAATATGGGCTTTGGGATAGCGGGATTTAACCACCTCTAGGGTTTTTCCGGTATCCACCAGATCATCGATGATCAGGATGCCCTCGCCATCGCCAATGATTTCCGCATCGGGGGCTTTTAGCACCACCGCTTGGGATTGGGCCTGATGATCATAGGATTTGATGCTGATAGTATCGACCGTGCGGATATCCAGCTCGCGGGCGATAATCATCGCAGGGGCCATGCCGCCACGGGTGATCGCCACCACGGCTTTCCAGTTGCTGCCATCGGGGGCCATTTTTTCCAGCCGCCATGCAAGGGCGCGGCTGTCGCGGTGAATCTGGTCCCAGCTGATGTGGAACCCTTTTTCATGGGGGAGGCGCTCTGACATTATTTCCGTCCTGTGGCTACATCGATATCGGGAGCGTCTTCGGCTTTCATGCCGACTACGTGATAGCCGCTATCTACATGGTGGTTTTCGCCGGTCACACCGGAGGAAAGATCACTGACCAAATACATGCCGGCCTTGCCGACATCATCGGTAGTAACATTGCGCCGCAGCGGCGAATTCAGCTCGTTCCATTTCAGGATGTAGCGGAAATCACCGATTCCCGAGGCGGCCAGCGTTTTGATCGGGCCAGCCGATAGCGCATTTACGCGGATATTTTTGGGTCCCAGATCCATCGCCATATAGCGCACCGAGGCTTCAAGCGCGGCCTTGGCCACCCCCATAACATTATAATGCGGCATCACCCGCTCGGCCCCGTAATAGGTGAGCGTGAGGAGGGCACCACCATCGGGCATCATCTTTTCGGCGCGCTGCGCAACGGCCGTGAAGGAGAAAACCGAGATATCCATGGTCATCTTGAAATTGGCGGCCGAGGTATCAACATAGCGGCCCCGCAATTCATTTTTGTCTGAAAAACCAATGGCATGCACGAGGAAGTCAATCTTGCCCCATTTGGCTTCGATCTCGGCAAAGGTCGCGTCGATCGAGGCTTCATCCGTTACATCGCAAGGTAGCACGATCTCGGAGCCTACCGATTCGGCCAGCGGTTTTACCCGCTTTCCCAAGGGGTCCCCTTGATAGGTGAAGGCCAGCTCGGCCCCTTGTTCATGGCACATGCGGGCAATGCCCCATGCGATGGATTTGTCATTGGCCACGCCCATAATCAGGCCGCGTTTACCGCTCATTATTCCCGAGTTCATGTGAACACCTTTTATAATTGTGCAACCGGTTTACGCCAATCCGCCTCACCATTCAAGAATGGAAACGGAGATTGGCGCAAGGCCGCCGGTTGAAAAATTTGCATTTTGCGATCCGGACGATTCTGTTGTAGGGTTTTTTGAAAGTGCTGATTTTCCGTGAACGCCGACGGTGCGGGCAGGGGGGAGAGGATGGATCCAGCGCCAAAATGGCGATCTGGCGCGCAGGAGATGGCATGGCGGCGACCCCTAGACGAAGCGGAATTTTTGCGGGCGACAACCCGTTTATCCTGGCCCGGAGCTGGCTGGAAGAGGCAGAGAAATCCGAACCCAATGACCCGAACGCGATGGCGCTCAGCACGGTAGATGCTGCGGGGCTGCCCAATGCGCGCATGGTGTTGCTGAAAGAAATCGAGACCAACGCCTTTGTGTTTTATACCAACTATAATAGCGCCAAGGCTGGCGAAATCGAAGCTACCGGCAAGGCGGCTTTTGTTCTGCATTGGAAAAGCCTGCGCCGGCAGGTGCGGGCGCGCGGCGTGGTGGAGCGGGTCAGCTCAGAGCAGGCCGATGAATATTACCACTCGCGCTCGTTGCAAAGCCGCTTGGGGGCCTGGGCCTCCGAGCAATCCGCCCCGCTCGAATCACGGGCGGCCCTGATGGCCAAGGTGGCCAGGCTTTCGGTCTCCAAAGGGTTAAACCCGCCGCGCCCGCCTTTTTGGGGTGGATATCGGATTATCCCATCGGAAATCGAATTCTGGGCCGATGGGGCGCATCGCTTGCATGATCGGTTCAGGTGGAGGCGGGATCAACCCGATGGTGACTGGGAGGTGAATAGGCTCAATCCATAGTGGAGGCTTGCCGGCCGAGGTGTAAATTTTTTGGGACAGGGTGTAAATTTTTTGTAAAAAAATTGACCTAGTGCAAGGTAATGGTGTAGCTTTTTGGCTTAGCTGTTGCATCCGTAGTGTTAATAAATAAAAAATGAGAAGAAGGTGTAAAGTGCTTGCCTAAAAAGCATGAAAATACGCACCTCAACGGAAGGACAGAATGAAACAAGGCCAAGTGAAATGGTTCGATGCAGCAAAGGGCTACGGCTTTTTGATTGCCGATGATGAAATGGGAGATATTCTCCTGCATGCCAATGTATTGCGGAATTTCGGGCGCGGTTCGATTGCCGAAGGGTCTGTGGTTTCGTTTAGTGTGCAAAAAACCGATAGAGGGCGGCAGGCTTCGGAGATATTCGAAATCGTGGCCCCTGTCGAAACCGGCGATGTCATTAGTGAAAATAAAGACATGCCGGAGCTGCCGATTGTGGAAGGTGTGCCTTTGGAACCTGCGCGGATCAAATGGTTTGACAAGGCCAAGGGATTCGGTTTTGCCAACACCTTTGGCAATGATAGCGATATCTTCCTGCATCTGGAAGTTATGCGCCAATACGGGTTTTCCGATTTATCCCCGGGGGAGGCCATTGCGGTGCAGGTGGTGGATGGTCCGCAGGGGCGGATGGCCGGCGCGATTTACTCTTGGGATAAACCTCTCCAAAACAAGGATTAGAACATGTGGCGTGGCTTGATGGCATCTGTGGTGATGCTGGTATCTTCTCCGGCAGTGGCTGCGGTTTGTGCCGAGGATATTCTTGAAATCCGGCAAAACGGTCTGAATGCGCAATTCAGTATCGAGCTGGCGGTAACGCCGGCCGAGCAGGCGCAGGGGCTGATGTTTCGCGAGAGTATGGCCACTTTTGCGGGGATGCTGTTTGTCTATCCAAGCCCGCGTTCGGTGTCGTTCTGGATGAAAAACACATTGATCCCGCTGGATATGCTTTTTATCGATGAAACCGGCACCGTGCAGCGTATCAAGGAAAACGCCACCCCGCGCTCGACCGAGACCATCCCCGGCGGCGATAACATCCAGTATGTTTTTGAAATCAATGGCGGGTTGAGCAATATGCTGGGCCTCTCGGAAGGCGCTGAAATCCGCTATATCGGGTTTTCGCAAGAAAATGCGGCTTGGCCCTGCTAATCGCTCATTTTGGGCTTTTCATTCCCCGCGTTACCCTCTAAATGATGCCTCAAGGTCGGGGCGTGGCGCAGCCTGGTAGCGCGGCGGTTTTGGGTACCGTAGGTCGTAGGTTCGAATCCTATCGCCCCGACCAGTTTTTACCCTCCATTCAGAATCGGATATTTCACCACACCGTGGTATACAATTCCGCCGTGCGGGTGCCGATACATATTCACGTTTTAATGATTCTAACATTTCGATGCCGGATCCCTCATTTCAGGGTTTTGACCAAAGCTTTTGAATCTATTTGAATATCCGTAAATACTTCAGAATATGCTTGATCCTGCGCTGCAAACCGGCGGTCATAAATTTGCCACAATCGTGCATTTCCAAATTATCCATTCAAAGCAACGTCAACAAAAATATCCGTAAAAATATCAAATAAAGCGTTTGACGACTCTGGCGAAAATACTGCAACTAGAGTGTATCAGCAGTTTAGCTACTAGATATAGTGTCACGGCTTCGATTTCGGATTGTGGCCCGGATTGTGACATTGATTGGCTTCACAGGTATTTTAGTAGCAAAAAACAATATCCCCTAATATGGGGCAGGCAAAAAGGTCGGGACGTTATGAAAATTGATCGCAAATTTACCACGGTAAAATCAGGCGCATACGGGGCGCTGGAATTCACCATTCGCAGCTCGGAGATTCGCAATCCCGATGGCTCGATTGTGTTTGCCCTCGAAAATATGGAGGTGCCAAAGGGCTTCTCCCAGGTTGCAGCCGATGTGCTGGCGCAGAAATATTTCCGCAAGGCCGGAGTGCCCGCCGCCACCAAAACCGTGCAGGAAAAAGGCGTGCCGGGATTTTTGTGGCGCTCGGTGCCGGATCAGGCCGCGCTGGATAAGCTGCCCGAAGGTGCGCGCTATGGCTCGGAAAGCTCCGCCAAGCAGGTATTTGACCGGCTGGCAGGCGCATGGTGCTATTGGGGCTGGAAGGGCGGCCATTTCACCACCGAGGCCGATGCCAAGTCCTATTATGACGAAATGCGCTATATGCTGGCCGCGCAGATGGCGGCACCGAATTCGCCGCAATGGTTCAATACCGGCCTGCATTGGGCATATGGCATTGATGGTCCCGCGCAGGGCCACCATTATGTCGATTTCAAAACCGGCAAGCTGACCAAATCTGTCAACTCTTATGAGCATCCGCAGCCCCATGCCTGCTTCATTCAATCGGTGCAGGATGATCTGGTGAATGAGGGCGGCATTATGGACCTCTGGACCCGCGAGGCGCGGCTGTTCAAATACGGCTCCGGCACCGGCACCAACTTTTCGTCGCTGCGCGCGGCGAACGAAACATTGGGCGGCGGGGGCAAATCCTCCGGCCTGATGTCTTTCCTGAAAATCGGCGACCGCGCGGCGGGGGCGATTAAATCGGGCGGCACCACGCGGCGGGCGGCCAAGATGGTGATTGTCGATGTTGACCACCCCGATATTGAAGAATTCATCAATTGGAAGGTGATCGAGGAGCAAAAAGTGGCCTCCCTGGTGGCTGGCTCCAAGATGCACGAGCAGCAGCTCAACGAGATTTTTGGCGCGATCCGCCTGTGGGACGGGGCCGAGGGCGATGCCTTTGACCCCAAGAAAAACAACGCCTTGAAGGCCGCGATTAAAGGCGCGCGCAAGGTAATGATCCCCGAAACCTACGTAAAGCGGGTGCTGCAATATGCCGAGCAGGGGTTCACCAGCATTGAATTCCCGACCTATGATACCGATTGGGATTCCGACGCTTATCTCAGCGTCTCGGGCCAGAATTCCAACAATACCGTGCGGGTGACGGACGCCTTCCTTCAGGCGGTTAAAGACGATGCCGAATGGGAATTGCTTCGCCGCACCGATGGTGGCGTTGCCAAAACCATCAAAGCCCGCGATCTGTGGGATGATGTCGGCCATGCGGCCTGGGCGAGCGCCGATCCCGGCATCCAGTATCACGATACCATCAACGCATGGCATACTTGCCCTGAAGATGGCGAAATTCGCGGCTCGAATCCTTGCTCGGAATATATGTTCCTTGACGATACTGCCTGCAATCTCGCCAGCATGAACCTGCTGAAATTCCTGAAAAACGGCAGCTTTGACGCGGCTTCTTATATGCATGCCACCAGGCTCTGGACGATCACGCTGGAAATCTCGGTGCTGATGGCGCAATTCCCGAGCCCGCAAATCGCCGAAGGCAGCTATAAATTCCGCACCCTCGGGCTGGGCTATGCCAATATCGGCGGCTTGCTGATGAATATGGGC
>WFUK01000264.1 GCA_015485015.1 Paracoccaceae bacterium
CCATAAAACAAGGTATGATCCATCGCCTGCCCACGCCGCTTGGCGATTTCGATAAACACGGCCAAATTGGCCCGCGCCTCGGCCTGCCCGATAAATTCGCTTAGCACCTGCGGGCGCAAAGCGCGGTCCGCATCAGCGGGCTGCTCTTCGGGACGGAGGGTTTGGTCAGGTTCCATGCGCCTTAGCCTTTCGGTGCCAGCAAGCGCAGCGCGTTGCGGATGATTTCGGACGCCTCGCCTTCGCCCGCTTGGGCAATGGCGCTGGCGGCATCCCCGTGGCCATAGCCAAGGTTCACCAGCGCCGAAAGCGCGTCGGCCTGGGCGTTGCCTTCAAGATCGGGCGTGGTATCGACCACTTCATATTCGTCCGGCGCGCTCAGGGTTTCGGCCTTGGGCGCATCGACCACCTTGGTTGCCACGCTGCCCATCGCCATCACCTTATGCGCTTTGTCTTTCAACTCCAGCACCACCCTCTGCGCCAGCTTTGGCCCCACCCCCGGCGCGGCTTTGATCGCGGCTTGGTCCCCCAGCGTAATCGCGCGGCTGACGCCGTCTGCCCCCAGCGTGCCCATAATCGCCAGCGCGGCTTTGGCCCCCACGCCTTGCACGCTGACCAAAAGCCGGTGCCATTCGCGCTCTCCCATGCTTGAAAATCCGAAAAGCTGGAGCAGGTCTTCGCGGACCAGAAGCTCGGTAAACACCGCAACAGGCGCGCCAAGCGGCGGCATGGCGGCCAAGGTGCGCGACGATACATAAACCACATAGCCCACCCCGCCGGTATCGATCATCACATGATCGCTGCCGATATAATCAAGCCTGCCGGAGATTTTGCCTATCATGCGCTCGCCTTTTCAATTGCTTTTTGCAGACGGTTCGAGAACCGCGCGTGGTGGGTATGGCACAGGGCGATGGCGAGGGCATCAGACGCATCGGCATTGGCAATGCTAATGCCCGGAAGCTGAAGCCGCACCATATGCTCCACCTGCTTTTTATCGGCATGGCCCACGCCGACCACCACCTTTTTCACCGCATTCGGCGCATATTCCGCCACCTCAAGCCCCGCCTTGGCCGGCACCAAAAGGCAAATCCCCCGCGCTTGGCCGAGCTTTAGCGTGCCGGCTGCGTCTTTGTTCACGAAGGTATGCTCCACCGCCGCCGTATCGGGCTGGTAGCGGTGCATTATATCGCTTAACTGCATGTAAAGGCTGAGCAAACGCTCGGACAGGTCATCCCCCTCCGAGGCGCAATACCCGTTGGCAACATGGGTGATTTTGCTACCCACAGCATCCACCACCCCCCATCCGGTGCGCCGAAGCCCCGGATCAATTCCGATCACTCGCATTGCCTCTATTCCCTATCCTTTTGCCACACCTAGCACGAAAGGGGAACAAACGCCAAGGGAAAACCCGCGCAGGTCTCTCTGCACGGGTTTATGGGTTTCGTCGTTTGGTAAAGGCCTACATGCTTTCGCCGGCAGCCATAATTCCCAAATGTTTGCTGGCTTCATTTAGCCCGCCATCGGTCCAATCAACCATATTGTCGCCATTGGCATCGGCACCGTCCAGCAGATCACCGGTAAGAACGAGATTGGCTTGGGTCGCTTCGGCTGCGGTTGCCACATCGGTCGCGGCGGCGATGATGGCAATATTGGCTTTAATCGCCGCTACCGTTGCCACAACATTCCCCGCCGCAGTCGCCACATGGGTTGCATGGGTTTTGATGTTGTCAGACGCATCATCCGAGCCAGCCGCGATCTCGATATGCTTCACCGCGCCAGCCGCACCGGCCAGCACACCGTATCCAAGGCCAGGACCACCGGCAACCGCGCTGGCGTCAATCGCGTGCAACACGTGGTTGGCGTGGGTTTGCATCCAGCCTAGATCATCCAGCTTTTGCGCGGCAAGACCCGCGTGGAAAATAGCGATCTCGGCTTCGGCAATCGCGGTTGGAAGCAGGCCCATATTATCAGGGGTATCGGCCCAGTTTTCGCCAACATGGCTCATATGGGTTTGCGCCATGGTCATAGGCGAATCCGAACCCGCAAAGGCAAAGGCGGGGGCAAGGGCGGCCATAAGGGTGAGGGTGGAAAGCTTCATTATTTCATACTCCGTTTAGGTTTGATCACAAGGCCCTATTGGCGGCCTTATCAAGAGAACGGGGGAGAGGACGAAATAATCCGGGATGGCTAAAAGAAACACGGTTATTGGGGTTGGGGCTTGGAAAACCCTGGCGGACTGCATTGCGGGTAAGATGTTGATTATGCTCGACTATGCCTCAAAATACCGACCTTATTAAACCAGTTTAGTAAGGTCGGTATTTTTCTGTTGTTCTCGCGGCATTTCCGGGAATACGCCCACGATCTCCACCCATGCAAAAACCGCATAACGGGCATGGCCAAATGCGGCTTGTTCGATTCGGGTTGTCAGCCTATCTCCCTGCCATCCGATGCTGATATCGGCCAACACAACTAAAAGGAGCCCATCTGATGGCTATCATCGAAACATCCCGCCCGGTGCCCTTTGGGGCCGCATCCACCTTTCGCATCGTTTCCGTATTTGACACTTTGCTCGGCGGCATTGTGAGCGCCTATCGCGCTCGCAAAACCGAGAAAACCTTGCGCGCGCTGAGCAATGCCCAGCTTGAAGATATCGGCCTGGAACGCGCCCATATCCACGCCGTCGCTATGCGCGCAGCGCAGATGTAAAACTTGCCGCTCGCGTTAAAGCCGTGCCTTCGAGCGCGGCTTTTTTTATGCTTGAAAGGCAGGTGGGGCATAACGACAAGACCCGCGTAAATTTGGTTTGCGGCAGGCTTACGCCAGAAGCCTTAAGGCAGATACTCCCCACAATTTCAGGAAAGATTGCACAAAAACGGCGGGCGCTTCCGTGTGCCCGCCGTTTATAAGTGCGTAATGGTCAAGCTAGTCCAGCTCGGCCGCCGATGAAATGACCTTGCCGAGCAAACCATAGGCCAGCGCCTCATCGGTGTTCAGCCAAAAATCCCGCTTGGTATCCTCGGCGATCTTCTCGGACGTTTGTCCGGTGGCCTCCGCAAAAATCCGCTCAAAGCGGGTTTTCATGATTTCCAGTTGCTCGGCTTGAATCGCAATATCCGACGCCTTGCCGCCAATGCCACCACTGGGCTGATGCAGCAAAAAGCGGGTATTCGGCAGACAATAGCGGTTCTCTTTCTTCGCGCCGATAAAAATAAGCGCCCCCGCAGAGGCCACCCAGCCAGAGCCGATCACCCGCACTTCGGGTTTGATGAATTTAATCAGGTCATGCACCATGTCACCGGATTCCACATGCCCGCCCGGCGAGGAGATGAACATAGTGATCGGCTCATCGCTCACCGCTGCCAGCGCCAGCAAGCGCTCGGAAGTCGTCTTGGCCAGCTTGTCATTGATCTCGCCGACCACCGTCACATAGCGGCTTTCAAAGGTAATTCGCTCGGGAGAAAATGGCTTCTTTTCGTCTTTTTCGTCACTCATGTCTGGTTTCCTGAAATTTGAATTTGGGCCTTTGTGGCACGTTCTGAAGCGAGGTGCAATTGCAAGTAACCCCAAGCCGCCCTATCCACAAGACCGCCGAGCGAAGCGAGGCCACGGCCGTCGGCAAACCATGTTCAGCTTTGCTGATAAAGTGCCTTTGGCGAGTGGGGGTTTACCCCCGCAGAGCCAAAGGCAAGCTCGGTGCGGCTCAATAGCGCCGGGTGCGCGGCTTTTCGACGAGCTGAAGTCGGGGCTGCGCCCCTTGGTTCAGCCCCTCTCATCGCCGCGGGCTGTGCTTATGCACAGCCATTCGCCCTCACGGGCCATTGCCTCGCTACGCTCGGCAACACGGCTCCAGAATCCACCCACAATTAACCTTTGCGCAGCGTTATCGTCGTCCAGTCGCCCAGCACCCGGCGCTCGATCACGCTGAACCCGAAACCCGCATAAGTGTTTTCCACGCCCTTGGCTTGTCGGTTCAAAATGCCCGACAGAATCAGCACCGAACCATGCGCGGTATGCTCGGCCATTTCAGGTGCCAGCTTTTTTAGCGGTCCCGCCAGAATATTGGCAAATACCAAATCAAACGGCGCCCGTGCATGGATCAGCGAATGGCGGAATCCGACCGAGGTCAGGGTTTGCACCCGCCCGCGCAGCCCGTTTGCCGCCACATTGGCGCGCGCGGTTTCGGTGGCGACCGGGTCAATATCGCTGGCCAGAAACCGGCCATTCAGCACCTTGGCCGCCGCCATCGCCAGCACGGCCGTGCCCGCGCCGATATCCGCCACATTGCGCGCCACCAGCCCCTTTTGCAGCAACGCATCAAAGCTCTCCAGGCAGCCCTTGGTCGTGCCGTGATGCCCCGTGCCAAAGGCCATTGCCGCCTCGATTTCCAGCCCGATCTTCTGGCTTGGTACCACCTCCCGATCATGGCCGCCAAACACCACAAATCGCCCCGCATGCAC
>WFUK01000265.1 GCA_015485015.1 Paracoccaceae bacterium
ATATTCAGCCCCTCGGCGCTGCCGAATTTTGCATTCAGCTCATAGGAATCACCATCGCCGCCAAAGCCGACGGTCTGCCCTGCATAGGCCAAAAAGCCGGCAGCGGTGGCGACCACAAGCGCGCCAATCAGGGTTTCGGATACATTTGCCATGTTCGCGCCCTATTCCGGCTGCCACGCCTCGTAATCGGAGGCGGTTTTGCCATTGCCCGCGATCATGCTGCCTTTGGGGTGATAAGCGTCAGCGGTGCCGGTTTGATTGGCCAGGCTTGGCTTTTCCCATGTTTTGGTTGGCAGCGGGTTATCGCCCGGGCGGTTATCAAAGGTGTAATGCAGCCAGCCATGCCACTCGGCGGGCACGCGCGAACCCTCGATAGGGCCATTATAAATCACCCAGCGTTTTTCGCCTTTGGTGTAATATTTATTGCCCAAATCATCTTCGCCAACCAGCGTGCCGTTTCGCCACGTATAAAGCTGGGTGCCGATGGTTTGGCCATTCCACCATGTTAGCATGCGTAAAATAAATTTCATGATCTTGCTCCGCTGCTATGAGGCCGAGGCCTGCTTGCTGTCTGCATATATCATTAGTGGTTCGCCGTCACCCGTAATGGCTTCTTCATTGACCACAACTTCCTCGACATTTCCCAGCCCCGGAAGCTCGAACATGGTATCAAGCAGCACCTCTTCGAGGATCGAGCGCAGCCCCCGCGCGCCGGTTTTGCGCTTGATCGCACGATTGGCAATCGCGACCATGGCTTCAGAGGTGAAGGTCAGCTCGACATTTTCGAGGCTGAACAGGCGCTGGTATTGCTTGATCAGCGCGTTTTTAGGCTCGGATAAAATGGTGACCAGCGCATCGGCATCCAGATCCGTAAGCGTGGCGATGACAGGTAGGCGGCCGACAAATTCGGGGATCAGCCCGAATTTCAGCAGATCTTCCGGCTCCAGATCTTTGAAAACCTCGCCAATATTGCGGGTTTCGTTATCGCGCACATCGGCGCCAAAGCCCACAGCCGAACCCTTGCCGCGCTGGGAGATGATCTTGTCCAAACCGGCAAATGCACCACCACAGACGAATAGAATATTGGTGGTATCGACCTGCAAAAATTCCTGCTGCGGATGCTTGCGCCCGCCTTGGGGCGGCACGCTTGCAACCGTGCCTTCCATGATTTTCAGCAAAGCCTGCTGCACGCCCTCGCCCGATACATCACGGGTGATTGACGGGTTTTCGGCCTTGCGCGAGATTTTATCGACCTCGTCAATATAAACAATCCCGCGCTCGGCGCGCTCCACATTATATTCGGCGGCCTGCAACAGCTTGAGGATGATGTTTTCCACATCCTCGCCCACATAGCCCGCTTCGGTCAGCGTGGTGGCGTCGGCCATGGTGAAAGGCACATCCAGCGTGCGCGCCAGGGTTTGCGCCAGCAGGGTTTTGCCACAGCCGGTCGGGCCGATCAGCATGATGTTGGATTTCGCCAGCTCCACGCCATCATCCTTGCCGGCATTTTCCAGCCGCTTATAGTGATTATGCACCGCCACCGACAGCACCTTTTTCGCGACCTCCTGCCCGATGACATAATCATCCAGCACCGCGCAAATCTCTTTGGGTGTCGGCACGGAATCCGAGCTTTTTATCTGGCTTGATTTGCTTTCTTCACGGATAATATCCATGCAAAGCTCAACACATTCATCGCAGATGAATACAGTTGGTCCGGCAATAAGCTTGCGAACCTCGTGCTGGCTTTTACCGCAAAACGAGCAATATAGGGTGTTTTTACTATCCGACCCGGCTGCTTTGGTCATGGCATTCTCCTGCCCAAAAAATCATTCTCGTCCTGCCTAACAGAACATCACATCACGCAAGATTACAAGCGCTAAGCGTTTTGCTGGTTATTCTTCGCTTTCAACCGCGCGCTTTTGCACGATTTCATCCACAATGCCAAACTCCAGCGCGGCTTCGGCGGTCATGAAATTATCACGATCAAGCGCAGGCTCCACTTCGGACATTTCTCTGCCGGTATGCTTGACATAAATCTGGTTCAAGCGCTCTTTCAGCTCCAGAATTTCCTTGGCGTGCAGCGCGATATCGCTGGCCTGCCCCTGAAAACCGCCCGAAGGCTGGTGCAGCATGATGCGCGAATTTGGCAAGCTATAGCGCATGCCCGGCTCGCCCGCGGCCAGCAAAAGCGAGCTCATAGAGGCGGCTTGGCCAATACATACGGTCGAGATCTTGGGGCGGATGAACTGCATGGTATCATAGATCGACAGGCCGGAGGTCACCACCCCGCCCGGCGAATTGATATACATCGCGATGTCTTTATTGGGGTTTTCGGCCTCAAGAAACAAAAGCTGCGCCACGATGATGGTCGCCATTTGATCCTCGACCACGCCGGATACAAAGATGATCCGCTCCTTGAGCATACGCGAAAAAATATCATAGCGCACAGAGCCACGCGCGGTGGTTTCCTCAACGCTGGGAATTACGAATCCGGTTTCGGACATATTCATCGGGTTAAGCATGCGGCACAGCCTTTCAATCACACAGAATTCTTCTAATGCAAATTCGTTTCCTAATGGTTTAATCCTTGCAGACAGGAGCTTCAAGGCCCGCACGCCCATGTTTCTCGACATCGGTGTTTATTATGTGACAATCAGGCGAAATCGTTTAGTCTAGGGTTTAATTTTTCCGAATGCGGATGGACATATGTATTCTATTTCAAGCCAAAAAGACACAATTAGCCTTACACGCACGCTTATTTTGAAAAAAGACGGGGTGTTACCGGCTGGAAAGCTGGATTGCAGCGCCCGTCTCGATACCGGCGTGGATCTGAAATCACCCGATGGTCGCGCGATTGTTTCCAAATTTGATACGCTGTTTAATGCCAAAATGGCAGGAAAAGCCAAAAAGCAGGATGAGCGCATTGCAAAAGTGCGGGCGCAGCTGGCGAAATGGGTGCATCTGGGCGAATCAGAAAACAAGCTCAAGCAATATGCCGATACCCAGCAAGAAGACATCATTCGCGACTGGAACCAGTTTACCCGGGTTGATATCAAGCGCGCGGCCAATGATGCGCTGGAAGATGCCATCAAGGCGCTGAAAAAGAGTAAAATAAAATTCAACGACCTGAAGCCGAAATTCAGCAGCACCGATCTGCAAGACAATAAAATGGAGTTTTTGACCGGTGTGCTGAATATCCCCAGTCGCGGAGCGCAAGGGCGGGTGGCGAGCGCGGGCATGACAGGGCTGGTATCGGGCATGCAAAAGCTGGAAAAGCCGATCACCACCGTGCAGGGCGGCTGGGAGCGCAATGTAAAGCTGCTCAAGCAAGCCACGCAAGATGCCAATGCGGTGCAGAAAAACCTGAGCGCCATTCGCAAAGCCACAGACGGCATGAGCGCGCGGCTATCGCGGATGAAGAAAATCTCCGAAGCCGCCGCCAAGATCTCTGCGCAAAATCTGAAAGGGGTGGATATCGTGATGGGATCATTGGCCAAGCATCACAAAACCGCCAAGCTCAATGACCAAGATAAGGTGGTGATCATCGCCAATAAGGCGCTATCCTCTTTTAGCACCGTCAAAAAATCCGGTAAGGAAACCATGGTGAGCAGCGACACCGCCAAGCTGGAAACCACCCTCGCCTCGATCTCCAAGCTGCTGAAAGAGGCCGAAACCCTGAGCCAGACCAGCCTGCAAAGCTATGCCAACGCCACCCGCGCCAATAGCAAAGCCACCGCCAGTGTAAAATCGGGCGGTGACGCGGTGACGGCGGCCCTGAAAGAGCTGAAACTGAAGGCCAAAATGTAGCCACAAAAAAGGCCCCGCAAATCGCGAGGCCTTTTTTAATACATATTTCGTTAATTTACGCTTCGTCGAGCGCTTCAATCGCTTTTTGCAGCTCTTCTTTGGTAACCGGTTTATCGGTAACCTGAGCCAGTTCCAGAATGTAATCCACAACCTTATCTTCATAAAGCGGGGCGCGCATTTGCTGCTGGGCCTGCTCGTTTTTCTGAATGAAATCAAAGAACTCACGCTCTTGACCAGGATATTGCCGCGCCGCTTCAAACATAGCGCGCTGCATTTCCTCATCCGAAACCGTGATCTCGTTTTTGTTGCCCAGCTCGGCCAGCAGCAAGCCAAGGCGCACGCGGCGCGTGGCGAGGGATTTATGCTCGTCGGTGGTTTCGATTTCCGGGTGATCATGGCCCTGCACGTCGGGGTTTTCGTCATGCCAAAGGGTGTGCGCGATCGAACCGGCTTCGGCTTCCACCAAGCTCGGGGGCAATTCAAAATCAAACATGCCGTCAAGCTTATCCATCAGGCCGCGCTTGATCACGGTGCGCGCCGCGCCTTTATATTCGTCAGCCAGACGCTCGGATATCTGCGCTTTCAAACCGTCCAGATCGTCAGCACCATAGCGCTTGGCCAGCTCGTCATCAATCTCGGCAGGCTTTGGCTCGTTTACCGCTTTGATATTACAGGTAAATACCGCGTCTTTGCCCTTGAGGTTTTCAGCTTGGTATTCGGCAGGAAAAGTTACCTTCACCTCGATCTCGTCGCCCTCTTTGGCGCCAACCAGCTGCTCTTCAAAGCCGGGGATGAAGCTGTTGGAGCCAAGCACCAACGGGTAATCATCGGCCTGACCGCCTTCAAAAGCCACATCATCCACTTTGCCGAGGAAATCGATCACAACCTGATCGCCATCCTTGGCTTTCGAGCCTTTGCGGCGCTTTTCGAAATTCTGGGTCGATTTGGCGATATTGTCCAAAGCTTCCTGAATCGATTCGTCATCGGCCTGCACCACAAGGCGCTCAAGCTCGATGCTCGAGAAATCACCCTCAGGCACTTCCGGCAGGCACTCGTAAGAAACGGAAACGGCAACATCATCGCCTTCTTTCCATTCTTCATTGGTCATTTTGATTTCGGGCTGCGCGGCGGAGCGATCACCGGTTTTTTCAAACTGGGCGGAAACAGCGGCATCCACGGTTTCTTGCAGAGCTTCACCAAGCACCGATTGGCCAAACATTTTTTTCATCAGGGCGAGCGGGGCTTTACCCTTGCGAAAACCCTTCATCTGGAAATCGGCGCGCGCGGCTTCGATCTTTTCGTTTACTTTGGTTTCCAGCTCGGCAGCCGGAATCACAATTTCATAGCCGCGCTTCAGGCCTTCGTTCAGGGTTTCGGTA
>WFUK01000266.1 GCA_015485015.1 Paracoccaceae bacterium
CTGCAGAAACACGCGATGGGGTTTCAGATAAAGCTTACCGGCGAAAG
This sequence comes from Paracoccaceae bacterium, assembly GCA_015485015.1. GTDB lineage: Bacteria > Pseudomonadota > Alphaproteobacteria > Rhodobacterales > Rhodobacteraceae > UBA3077. The sequence continues at coordinate 48 of WFUK01000266.1, forward strand.
CCCGAGGGCGGCGCGGTTTGCGGGCGTAAAACCGGGGGTGATTATTGCGATTACACTCGGGATATCGGGCGCGGCGGCGGGGCTGGCGGGGCTGTTTGAGCTAACCGGCGCGGCGGGCAAGCTGACGATTGATTTTCCTGTGGGTTATGGCTTTACCGCGATCATTGTGGCCTTTCTCGGGCGGCTTAACCCTGTGGGCATATTGCTGGCGGGGGTGGTGCTGGCGGGCACCTATATTGGCGGTGAAAACGCGCAATTTATCCTGAAGCTGCCAGCGGCGGCGGTGACGGTTTTCCAAGGCATGATGCTGTTTTTCCTGCTTGGGTTTGAAATATTGATCAACTATCGAATTAAACCTTTGCGGAGGGCCGTGTAATGGATTTCTCATCTCTTAGTCCCGTGGCCATGATTGTGCTGCTTATTGGCGCAGCTACACCGATTCTTCTGGCCGCCATCGGCGAGTTGGTGGTGGAAAAATCCGGTGTGCTTAATCTGGGTGTGGAAGGCATGATGATTATCGGCGCGGTCAGCGGTTTTATCGTGGCGGTGAATACCGATAGCCCGATGTTGGGGCTGGTCGGCGCGGCTGTGGGGGGCGCGGTTGTTTCGATGGTATTTGCGTTTCTCACGCAATATTTGCTGTCAAATCAGGTGGCGACGGGGCTGGCGCTTACGTTGTTTGGCCTTGGGCTGGCGGCGCTGATGGGCAGTGCCTATAATGGTATCCGCCCGCCGCGTATGGCGCGGTTGGAGATTGAGGGGCTGAGCGATTTGCCCATCGTCGGAAAGCTGCTTTTCTCCCATGATCCGGTGATTTACGGGTCGCTCGCGTTGGTTTTTGCGGTGTGGTATTTCCTCAATCGCACCCGCGCGGGGCTGGTGCTGCGGGCTTGTGGTGAGAATCATGAGGCGGCGCACTCGCTTGGCTATAATGTGCAGCTTATCCGCTTTGGCGCGATTATGTTTGGCGGAGCTTGCGCGGGGCTTGGCGGCGCTTATGTCAGCCTTGTGCGGGTGCCGCAATGGACCGAGGGCATGACCGCCGGTGTGGGCTGGATTGCGCTGGCGATTGTGGTGTTTGCGGCTTGGAAGCCGTGGCGGATTATTCTTGGTGCATATATGTTTGGTGGTATCACTATTTTACAGCTATCCTTGCAGGCGCTTGGAATCAGTATATCGGGGGCGTATCTTTCTATGACACCCTATATTGTAACGATCGTGGTTTTGGTTATTATGTCGTCTGACCGGAAGAAGGCGAGCCTGAATGCGCCCGCCTGTCTGGGCAAGTCTTTTCATGCTTCGCATTAAGCGGGGCCAACAATCCAAACGGAGGTTTGAAATGAAATTCACTAAAACACTGGCGGCCGCAGCGGCCATGGGCCTTGCGCTCGCGGGGGGCGCTATTGCCGGTTCGCATGGCGCGCCTGTAAAGGCCGGGTTTATCTATGTCGGCCCAATCGGCGACCTGGGCTGGACCTGGACCCATAATCAGGGCCGCTTGGCGCTTGAGGCCGAATTCGGCGATATGGTTGAAACCTCATATGTGGAAAGTGTGCCCGAGGGCGCAGATGCCGAGCGCGTTATGAGCCAGATGGCGCGGAGCGGTGTGGATATCATTTTCACAACATCCTTTGGCTATATGGACCCAACCATAAATGTGGCGGAAGATTTCCCCGATGTGCGCTTTGAACACGCAACAGGCTATAAGCGCGCCGATAACGTGTCTACCTATAGCGCTCGTTTTTATGAAGGCCGCTATGTGATTGGCGAAATCGCCGGCGCTATGACCGAAACCAATAAAATCGGCTATATCGCCTCCTTCCCGATCCCCGAAGTTGTGCGCGGCATTAACTCGGCTTACCTTGCGGCTAAATCGGTTAACCCCGATGTGGAGTTCAAGGTTGTTTGGGTTTACACATGGTTTGATCCCGGCAAAGAGGCCGATGCGGCCAATGCGCTGATCGAGCAGGGTGTGGATGTGATCATGCAGCACACCGATTCTCCGGCTGCCATGACCATTGCCGAAGAAAAAGGCGTATATGCTTTTGGTCAGGCGTCTGACATGTCCAGCTTTGGTCCGAATGCACAATTGACCGGCATCATTGATAATTGGGGCCCATACTATATCGAGCGGGTTCAGGCCGTTATGGATGGCACATGGGAAAGCACCGACACGTGGGATGGCGTTCAGGAAGGCATGGTTGGCTTTGCACCGTTTTCAGACAAGCTGCCTGATGATGTGCGCGCTCGCGCTGAAGCCACCATTGCCGCGCTGGCTGCGGGCGAGTTGAACCCGTTCACCGGCCCGATCAACAAACAAGACGGTTCTGTTTGGCTGGCTGAAGGCGAAGTGGCTGATGATGGCACGCTTGCTGGCCTGAACTTCTATGTTGAAGGCATCGAGGGCGAGCTGCCTAACTAAGGCGCTTTCCATATAGTAACGAGAGGCCCGTGCGGAAAGCGCGGGCCTTTTTTATGTGAATTCCGGCGCTTGGGGTGATGGTTGGATTTGAGTATTTATAGAAGACTGAAGATGAGGCGGGTGGGCGCTGACAAATGCGCGAGGTTGAGCGCGGCGCGGCGAATAGCTGGCCCAGCCATGGGAAGGCTGACGCGCCGCTAGGCTTTGGGCCTGGCGTGAGAAAACAGCAAGATCAACAGTGCTGTGGCGCACAGCGCCGCGGAGGCCAGAAATGGCGCGCCGGGTAGATAAAGCGGTGTGGTCTCGGCGGTGAATATCCGGAAAAGCGAGGTCATCAGCAGGGGCGAGAGGATCATGGCCAGCCCTTGCACTGAAGCCAGCACCCCTTGCAGCTCGCCTTGGTTCTCGGCCGAGGTTGCCTTGGACATCATGCCTTGCAACGAGGGCGAGGCGATGACGCCAAGCGCCATGACGGGCATGAGCAGGAACAAGAACAATGTGCTGGAAATGAAGCCGGTGATGACCAGCACTAGGGCATTCAGCGTGAGCGCCGCCTTGGCGGTATTCCACTCCCCGAAGCGCGGGATAACCAACCGAATTAGCCCACCTTGAACAAGCGCCATACACAGGCCGAAAATCGCAAGACTGATGCCGATCATACGCGAGTCAAACCCGAACTTTTCGGTGGTGAAATAGGCCCAAACAGACGGATAGACGTTTTGCCCAACCGAAAACAGGAAAAACACCAGCGCAAGAGCGCCAATTTCCGGCACATAGCGCAGGCGTGAAAGGGCGGTAAACGGATTGATGCGAGCAAGGTCGAAGGGGCGGCGTTTGTCTTGGCTCAGGGTTTCTGGCAGGAAAAAGTAGCCAAAGCAGGCATTTAAGGCAGCTACGCTGGCCGCGACATAAAACGGGGCGCGGGGGCCGAACTGCCCCAACATGCCGCCAATCGCAGGCCCGATCACAAAGCCGACCCCAAAGGCAGCGCCAACAATGCCAAAGCTGGCGGCGCGTTTTTCTGCGGTGGTAATATCGGCCATATAGGCATTGGCGGTGGCAAAGGTGGCACCGGTAATGCCGGTGATCGCGCGGGCCACAAATAGCAACCAGATCACTTGCGCTTGGGCAAAAATCAGATAGCTGACCGACATGATCACCAGCGAGGTGAGCAGCACGGGGCGGCGGCCAAAATGGTCGGAAAGATTGCCGATGGTCGGGCCAAACATGAATTGCATAAAGGCATAGGTAAAGGCCATCATCCCGCCCCACACGGCAGCTTCGGAGACGGTTTCGCCGGTGATTTGCCGGATCAAATCGGGCATGACAGGCATCATCAGCCCCACGCCGATGGAATCCATGGCGACGGTAATGATGATGAATATAACGGGTAATCTGGATTTCATCCGCGCATGTTGCGCTTTTTTCCAGCATCTGCAAGCGTATTTCCCTGCCGGAATTGCAATGAAATAACTTTGCGCTTCAGCCAGCCCTTGTCCACAGCGGTGGAAAAGCTATGGTTCCTTTGTGTCGCGACGGCAATTTGAGCAGAGGACGGAAATCATATGATCAACGCGAAAAACCAAGGCCCGCTGGCGGGGGTGAAGGTGCTGGATATGTCTCGCATTCTGGCGGGGCCGGGCAGCACGCAGCTTTTGGGCGATTACGGCGCGGATGTGGTGAAGATAGAGCGACCGGGCGCGGGCGATGACACCCGCAAATGGGGACCGCCTTATGTGAAGGATGCGGCGGGGAACGAGGCGGGAGAGAGCGCCTATTACCTCGCCGCCAACCGCAACAAACGCTCGGTGGCGGTAGATATCGCTACGCCGGAAGGGGCGGCGCTGATTAAGGAACTGGCGGCCAAGGCCGATGTGCTGGTGGAGAATTACAAGCTCGGAGGCCTGAAGAAATACGGGCTGGATTACGCAGAAATCCGCAAGCTGAATCCCGATATTATCTATTGCTCGATCACCGGCTTTGGTCAAACCGGGCCAAACGCGCACCTGCCGGGCTATGACCTGATGGCGCAGGGCTATGGCGGCATTATGAGCCTGACGGGAGAGCCGGGCGGCACGCCGATGAAGGTGGGCGTGGGCATTGCCGATGTGATGTGCGGCATGTATGCGGCGACGGCGGTGCTGGCGGCGCTTCGGCATCGTGACCAAACCGGCGAGGGGCAACAGATCGATGTGGCTCTGGTCGATAGCCAGATCGCGTGGTTGATCAATGAAGGCACCAATTATTTGCAGTCTGGCGAGGTGCCGAAACGGCGGGGCAATCAGCATCCGAATATCGTGCCCTATCAGGTGTTTGAAGCCAAGGACGGCCATGTGATTGTGGCGGTGGGCAATGATAGCCAGTTCGGGCGGTTTTGCGAGATTCTCGGTGTGCCGGAAATGGCGGCGGATGTGGCCTACGCTACCAATATCAAGCGCATTGAAAACCGCGAGGTGCTGCTACCCAAGCTGGAGGCGCTGTTTGCCACGCGCGGTAAGCAGGAAATGCTGGAGGCCATGAAGGCCAATAACGTGCCTTGTGGCGAGGTGAATAACCTTGCCGAGGTGTTTGCCAGCCCGCAGGTGGCGGCGCGGGAGATGGTGGTGGAAATGGACCACCCCCACAGCCCGGTAAAGTTGATTGGCAATCCGGTGAAATTCTCGGCAACGCCGGTGACCTATCGGCATGCGCCGCCTCTGTGCGGGGCGGATACGGATGCTGTGATGCGGGATTGGCTCGGGAAAGGCTAAGCGGATCGGCGTGGCCCGCCGGGCGTTGTATGTGCGGATATATCAAGAATATTTTACCATCCGGCGCTATTATTGTTCGCTTATACTTGCGCTTTGCAGTAAGCCCGTATGCGTAAGGAAGAATAAATAGCCTGGGAGGGCGAATAATGTATAAAAAGATTCTTGTTCCGATTGATATTCATCAGGAAAGCTCTTGGACCAAAGCCCTGCCAACAGCGATTGAATTTGCCAAAAAGGACGGGGCGAAGCTTTATCTTTTTACCGTGGTGCCGGATTTTGGCATGGCGGTGGCCGGGGCCTTGTTTCCGAAGGACTATGCCGAAAAGGCGATGCAGCATGCCGAGTATGAGCTAAATGCAGTGGCGCGAAATAATGTGCCGCGCGATATTGATTGCACTTGCTATGTGCGCCACGGCACGATCTATAAGCGGATTATCAAATCTGCCGATGAACTCGGGGCCAACCTTATTGTGCTGACCTCGCACCGGCCCGAAACCAAAGATTATCTGCTTGGGCCAAACGCGGCGCGGGTGGTGCGCCACGCAAAGCAATCGGTATTTGTGATCCGCGAATAAGCCCTTGATCGGTGCCGCGCCAAACGGGGCGCGGTGCTTTAAGCCGATATAGCTGTGGGCAAGCCGTGACGATCGGTATTGACCGCGTGCAGCGCCGCATTGGATACCTCGCGCAGCCGGTTGGCAAAAGCCAGCCGCCAATCATGGTCTTCGGGTTCCAATACTTCGGCAAGGGCCAGATCCTGGGTCCATGCATCGCAGGAGGTGAGATAAACCTTGTGATTATGCTCGCTATGTTCGGCGGTGATGATGGCGGTTTTCATATCTGACTCCTGTAGGCTGTTCAGCGGTTGCTTTCCATCTATAATAGGATATTGTTCTGATATATTTCCATATGTGGAATTAAATAAGGATATATCGAGAGG
>WFUK01000267.1 GCA_015485015.1 Paracoccaceae bacterium
CAGATGTGTATAAGAGACAGAACCGGCTCCGAGCCGCCGCCCAAGCATATCTTGAATGCTCCCACCGCGATGATGAAAGATCAGGGATATGGCGACGGTTACCAATATGACCATGATGCCGAGGACGGATTTTCGGGCCAGAATTACTTTCCCGAAACCATGAAGCGCGGGATATATTACCTGCCCGTTGAGCGCGGCCATGAGCGCGAGCTTAAAAAACGACTCGACTATTTTGCCCGTTTGCGTGACAAGCGCGGCAAAGAAAAGGGGGCGTGATGCCGGTATTATTACAAGTTGCCTTGGGCGGGGCCATCGGGGCCGCGCTGCGCTATGCCAGTGGCGGTGTAGCCATGCGCTTGCTCGGCAGCGGCTTTCCTTACGGCACGATGTTTGTCAATATTCTCGGCTCTTTCATCATGGGCTTTGCCGCCTTTTATATGCTAGAGCGCATGGATGGCAGTTTTGGCCGCTATGCACCATTTCTGATGACAGGCGTGCTTGGCGGCTTCACTACCTTTTCGGCCTTTTCGCTAGACGCGGTGTTCTTGATCGAGCGCGGTCGTTTTTTGGCGGCGGTAATTTATATGGGCGGCTCGGTCGCCTTTGCTATGCTGGCGCTTTTGCTTGGCATGGCCCTTGCGAGGAGCCTCACATGAGCGGCGTGCAAAACCTGACGGTAGATGAAGATGGCCAAGACCAGCGCCTGGATCGCTGGTTCAAGCGGATGTTCCCGCATATTTCGCAAGGGCGGATTGAAAAGCTCTGCCGCAAGGGCGAAATTCGGGTGGAAAAAGGGCGGGTAAAGCCGGCCACGCGGCTGGAAACCGGGCAGAATGTGCGGGTGCCGCCGCTGCCCGATGCCGAGCATCTGCGCGAGCGCAATATTGCCGTGATTACCGATGCGGATCGGGAGATGATCCAGAATTCGGTGCTGTTCAAGGACGAGCATTTTATTGTCATTAACAAACCTGCGGGCCTGCCAACCCAAGGCGGAACGGGGCATGATATCCACGTGGATATGCTGGCCGAGGAGCTGAAATTCGGCGAAGAGAAAAAGCCAAAGCTGGTGCATCGGCTCGATAAGGATACCTCGGGTGTTTTGCTGCTGGCCCGCAATGGCCGCGCGGCCAAGGCGCTGGCCAAAGCCTTGCAGGACCGCGAAACCCGCAAGGTATATTGGGCGCTGGTTGCGGGGCGCTTGCCCGAGCGGGTAGGGACCATTCAGTATGGCCTGATCAAAGCCTCGGGCCACGGGCCGCACGGGGCGGGGGAAAAGATGCATTGCGTTCACCCGAATGAAGTAGACAGCACGCCCGGCGCCAAGCGGGCCACAACGGATTATGCGGTGATCGAGAATATCGGCACCCGCGCTACGTGGGTCGGGCTTGTGCCGGTCACGGGCCGCACCCACCAATTGCGGGCGCATATGGCTGAAATCGGCTGCCCGATTGTGGGGGATGGCAAATATGGCGGCAGCAGCCAGAGCAATGATGGCGAGGGCTGGGGGGCGAAAATCGGTGGGGATATCAGCCGCAAAATGCACCTGCACGCGCGCTCGATCGGCTTTGTGCATCCCTTCAGCAAAAAAGAGATGTTTTTCGAGGCCCCGCTGCCCGAGCATATGGCCCGCAGCTGGGACCTGTTTGGCTGGAATCTGAAATGGGCCCCCAAAGATCCGTTTGCGATATTTGAATGAATGATTTGAAGCTGGTCATATTTGATATGGATGGCACCCTGATCGATAGTCAGGATTTCATCCTGATGGCGATGCGCTATGCGTTTGAAAAGGCGGGGCATCCGCCGCCACGCAAGGCGGATGTGCTTTCAATCGTTGGCCTTTCACTGGATGCTGCGGTGGAGGTGCTGCTGCCTGATTTGGACACGGCAGAGAATAAGCGCACGGTTGATCTTTATCGCCACAGCTTTATCGAGCTGCGGGAAAAGCTGGGCGGCGAGGCGAAAATGCCGCTTTATCCGGGCGCACTGGAGGCTTTGGAGCGGCTTCATGCTGTGGATGAAATCCTGCTCGGTGTGGCCACGGGCAAGGCACGGCGCGGGCTGGATCATGCTTATCATGCCCATGATATTGGCCGGTTTTTTGTAACCTCGCAAACGGCGGATCATCATCCCAGCAAGCCGCACCCTTCGATGCTGCATCAGGCGCTGAAGGATACCGGTGTGGAAGCGGCGCGGGCGGTGATGGTTGGCGATACCGAGTTTGACATGGAAATGGGCCGCGCGGCGGGGTTCAAGACCATCGGGGTGAGCTGGGGTTACCACCCCATTATCCGTCTCGGGGCGGCGGATGTGATTATTGACGATTTTGCGGCGCTTGACGGGGCGCTGGCCGAAATGTGGAGCTAGGCGATGGCATTTGAACTAAAGCGGTTTTGGCAGCAGGCCCATGTGCGAAAACTGGAGGGCGGCTATACGGTCACCCTTGATGAGCGCCCGCTGAAAACCCCGATGAAGCGGCCGTTGATCCTGCCATCCGAGGCGCTGGCGGCTGAAATATCGGCGGAATGGCAGCGGGTGGAGGGCGAGGTGGATCACGCCAAAATGCCCTATACCCAATTCGCCCATGCCGGGCTGGATCAGGCCGTGGATGAGCGCGCCGAAATCGCCGCCAAGATCGCGCTATATGGCGAGACCGATCTGCTATGCTACCGGGCAGACACACCGCACGAATTGCAAAAACGGCAGGCCGAGGCATGGGACCCGATTTTGCAATGGTGCGCCGAGGAACTGGATGCGCCGCTAAAAGCCACCAAAGGGATTGTGCATTTGGCGCAGCCCGAGGCGAGCTTGCAGGCGCTATCAAAGCAGGTGCAACCCTATCAGGGCTTTGCGCTAAAGGCGCTCTATGACTGGGTTACGATCTCTGGCTCGCTGGTTTTGGGGCTGGCTGTGGCGCACGGGCGGCTTACGGCAGACGAGGCTTGGACGCTGTCCCGGGTAGATGAAAACTGGCAGGAAGAGCAATGGGGCGTGGATGACGAGGCGCAAAAGCTGGCCCAGTCAAAACAGGATACATTTCTTTTGGTTGAGCGGGCCTTGGGGCTTATCTAGCCCTTTGGTTGCGCGGGCCTTGGTCTTGATTCATGCAAATTGCGGGCGGTTTTTGACGGCTTTGATAACCGGTGATGGTTTTCAGCGCGATTTGGCGGTTTTGGACAGGTTTCAGCACCGGATTTACAAAAAAACATAAAATATGTTGCGCCGGTAGTGGGCGAATCAAGGCCGGAGCGTTGCGGAATCTGGCCGATCGAGCGGTGATTCAGTAAAACAAGGTATCGAATATTGACCTAATATGCCAATGCATACCACGCAAGCAGGACGTTGCGCGCAATGGATTGATTTTGGATCAACATGATTCGTATGACGGGAAGGAATGCTTTGCTTCCATGATGGCTTGAGCGTGCAGAAGGGGTTGTTCTATGATTGTTCTGTGCGGAAGGGCGGATTGGCGGCGAAAGCGCGGTGTTTAATGTAAGCCCTACTGTCCTAATGTATGTTTTCTGAATGACCTCTTGACCTGCGCGCTCTGAATTGTTCAAAATCGCGTGTCTGCCCGTTCGGGCCGCACAACTCAAAATTTGATTCTGGCAATCGTTGCGAGAATCTCCCGAAACTTCGGGACCACAGGAAGAGGTAAAAATGAAAAAATCCGTACTACTAGGCACAATCGCTGCTGTTGGCGTTATGGCCGGTGTTGCTTCGGCTGGCACCCTTGATGACGTTAAAGCAAACGGCGTTCTGAAATGTGGCGTTTCGACCGGTCTCGTGGGCTTTGCTGCTCCAGACGCAAACGGCAACTGGGAAGGCTTTGATGTTGGCATCTGCCGCGCTGTAGCCGCTGCTGTATTGGGCGACTCTGACGCTGTTCAGTTTGTTCCGCTTTCTTCTAAAGTGCGCTTCACCGCGTTGTCTTCAGGCGAAATCGACATGCTGGCCCGTAACACCACATGGACCTTCAGCCGCGACGTTGACCTTGGTTTCACCTTTACCGGTGTAAACTACTATGATGGCCAAGGCTTCATGGTTCGCAAAGATCTGGGTGTAGCTTCCGCTACCGAACTGGACGGCGCAACCATCTGTATCACAACCGGTACAACAACAGAGCTGAACCTCGCTGACTATTTCCGTGTAAACGGCATGTCCTATGAGCCAGTGCCAATCGAAACCAATGCTGAAGCTCAGCAGCAGTATCTGTCCGGCGCATGTGATGTTTTCACCACAGACGCATCGGCACTTGCCGCGACACGTGCAACCTTCGAAAATCCTGACGAGCATATGCTTCTGCCGGAAATCGTATCCAAAGAGCCACTCGGCCCGCTGGTACGTGAAGGCGATGAGCCATGGGGCGATATCGTTCGCTGGACTCTGAACGCACTGATCACAGCCGAAGAGCTGGGTGTAACCCAAGCCAATGTTGCCGAAATGGCAAAAGGCACCGACAACCCTGAAATCAACCGTATGCTCGGCTCCGAGGGTGACCTTGGCGGCATGCTCGGCCTTGATTCTGACTGGGCAGTACGTGTGATTGCTGCTGGCGGTAACTACGGTGAGCTGTTTGAAAGCAACATCGGTGAAACCAGCGTTATCGGCCTCTCGCGCGGGTTGAACGCGCTTTGGACCCAAGGTGGTCTGATCTACACACCTCCTTTCCGCTAGGATCGAGAGGTAAAATTAAGGGCGCATCTTCGGATGCGCCCTTTTTCTGCTATAAGTTAACAAATTGTATCCTGCGCGCAGGGGCGGAAAAAACCACCCCGCAACAGCGCTGATATTCCAACCTCAGGAGGGGGAGCGCCATGGCTATGGCCGACCAACCCGCAGGCAAGTCATTCCGGCTTAGCATGCTGTTATACGATACCCGTTATCGTTCTATTACCATTCAAGTTATCATGCTCGCCTTGTTTGCATATGGTGTATATTGGCTGCTTGGCAACATGTATTCCAACCTGGATGATCTTGGTAAAAAGCCGGATTTTTCTTTCCTATCCACGCCGGCCGGTTATGACATTAACCAGCGCCTGATAGAATATACCTCGCAAAGCACCAATGGTCGTGCATGGCTTGTGGGGCTGCTCAACACCTTGCTTGTGGCCTTTCTGGGCTGCATATTGGCAACTATTATCGGGGTGTCGGTCGGGGTTATGCGCCTGTCAAAAAACTGGATCGTTGCGCGCTTGATGACCGTTTATATCGAGATATTCCGTAATATCCCGGTGCTGATCATCATCGTGTTTGCGATGTCGATCTTTATCAAATTCTTCCCGCAGCCAAAAGCGTTTCGCGGAGACGATGCGACCGCCAGCATGTATTTGTGGGATAGTGTCGCGCTGACAAACCGGGGTTGGTATATCCCCAAGCCGATTTTTGAAAATGGCTCGATGATTGTTGTTGTAACTTTCCTTCTGTCGATTTTGGGTATTTTCATTTTTGGTAAATGGGCGAAGAAGCGTCAGGAAGCTACGGGCGACATTCTGCCGACCTTCTGGATCAAGCTTGCGATATTCTTTTTGCCAGCCGTGGTGGTCTATTTTATCATGGGTCAGCCGATTGGGCTGGAGCAACCAGAGCTTAAGGGCTTTAATTTCAAGGGCGGCATTCATATGCGGAACTCCCTGATCTCCTTATGGCTGGCGCTTTCGCTCTATACTGCGGCATTTATTGCCGAGGCTGTGCGTGCCGGGATTATGGCGATCGATAAAGGCCAGACAGAGGCTGCGGCCGCTTTGGGCTTGCGCCCCAAACGGGTGATGAACCTTGTGGTGCTGCCTCAGGCTCTTCGCGTGATCATTCCGCCACTTATTTCGCAATATCTTAACCTCACCAAAAACTCGTCATTGGCGATTGCGGTGGGATATATGGATTTGACCGGCACTTTGGGGGGCATCACGCTCAACCAGACCGGCCGTGCGCTTGAAAGTATCTTGTTGCTGATGATCACGTATCTGGCAATCTCGCTGTCGATTTCGATGGTGATGAATGTTTATAACAACTCAGTTAAGCTGAAGGAGCGGTGATATGAAAATGGAACCATTTGTCCGCACCGAAATGCTGTCGGAGCAGCCTGCCCCTCTTGGGGAAACCGGTGTGCTGAAATGGATGCGTGAAAACCTGTTTTCAAGCATCCTCAATTCGATCATTAGTATTCTTGCATTGGTTGCGATAATATTGGCATTTATGGTGTTGATGTCCTGGGCGATGCAGCCCTCATGGGCCTCGACCTCACTGAGCCAATGTCAGGATGATCCTGCTATTACAGGGGCTTGTTGGGGGGTTATCAATAACCGCTTCAACCAGCTTATGTTCGGGTTTTACCCGCGTGTAGAGCAATGGCGGCCCACGCTGGCCTTTATCCTGATGCTGGTTGCCGTTGCGCCGGTATTGTTTAACAATCTACCCCGTAAAATGATGTGGTTTTCGGTTGTCTATCCATTTTTGGCGGTGATCCTGCTTTGGGGTGGCACCATCTGGGGGCCGCTTCTGGTCTTGGCCGGTTTTGCCATTGGCTTTATCCTTTTCAAGGTATTGTTTGGCATTGTCGGAAATCTCGCTGCCATGCTTATCGCTGTATTCGCGACCCTTCTTTGGTGGCTTTATGGCGTGTCTATGGTGGCGGAGGTTTTGTCCGGTATTATCCCGATTGGTCTGGAGCCGATTGAATCCTCCAAGTTTGGCGGGTTTATGCTTTCGATCACCATCGGGGTTTCGGGTATTGCGCTGTCGCTGCCAATCGGCATTATGCTGGCTCTTGGCCGGCAATCCGACATGTTCATCATCAAAACCCTAAGCGTGGGCTTTATCGAGCTTATCCGTGGCGTGCCACTGATTACCCTGCTCTTTGTGGCTTCGGTTCTGCTCAACTTCTTCCTCCCGCCGGGAACGGATTTTGACCTCATCCTGCGCGTTATCATCATGGTAACGATCTTTGCCTCAGCCTATATGGCCGAGGTGATCCGGGGTGGTTTGGCGGCTTTGCCGTCCGGGCAATACGAGGCAGCGGATGCGCTGGGGCTGGATTATTGGCAATCCATGCGCCTGATCATCATGCCGCAAGCTCTCAAAATCTCGATCCCCGGGATTGTGGGTAACTTCATCGGCCTGTTTAAGGATACCACGTTGGTATCTATCATCGGCTTGCTTGATCCGGTTGGTCTTATCGTGACCATTCAGGGTTCTTCAGATTGGAACGGGATTGTCTGGGAGCTGTTCTTGTTCGTTGCCATGATGTTCTGGATATTCACTTTCACCATGTCACGGTACTCAATGTATCTTGAGAACAAACTCAAGACCACACACTAACAGGGAGCATAAAAATGTCTCAACCAGTAAAAAAAGAAGTAGATCGCTCCGCTATGCAAGTGTCGGACGAGGTTGCGATTGAAATCCGCAACATGAACAAATGGTACGGGGATTTCCACGTGCTGAAAGATATCAACATGACGGTGAACCGTGGTGAGCGTATCGTGGTGTGCGGGCCTTCGGGCTCGGGCAAATCGACGCTGATCCGCTGTATTAACCGGCTTGAAGTGCATCAGAAGGGCGATATCATTGTTGACGGCACCGAGCTATCCTCGGATTTGAAAAACATTGATAAAATCCGCTCGGAAGTGGGCATGTGCTTTCAGCACTTTAACCTGTTTCCGCATCTGACCATTCTGGAAAATTGCACTTTGGCTCCGATCTGGGTGCGCAAAACACCCAAGAAAGAAGCTGAAGAAATTGCGATGCACTTCCTTGAAAAGGTGAAGATCCCCGAGCAGGCCCTCAAATATCCGGGTCAGCTTTCGGGTGGTCAGCAGCAGCGTGTGGCGATTGCCCGCTCGCTCTGCATGAAGCCGCGCATCATGCTGTTTGACGAACCCACCTCGGCGCTTGATCCCGAGATGATCGCCGAAGTGCTGGACACCATGATCGAGCTGGCCGAAGAAGGCATGACCATGATCTGCGTAACTCACGAAATGGGCTTTGCCCGTAAAGTGGCGAACCGCGTGATCTTCATGGATGCCGGCCAGATTGTTGAGCAAAACGAGCCGGAAGAGTTCTTTAACAACCCGCAAAGCGAGCGGACACAGTTGTTCTTGAGCCAGATTTTGGGCCACTAAAACCTAAAGGTTGTTGTGAAAATATTAGCGCCGCGCGAGGGAAGCCTCGGGCGGCGTTTTCTATTGAAACTGGTCTACTTTGTAACATGGTGTCGCATTATTTTCGGCTCAAATGGAGGTAAAAGGGGGGTGTTGTAAACATCTGATCCGTAAGTTGTCTCGCGAGCTGCACAACTGAAAGTAAAGTATAACGCGGCTAATTTATAGGAGATATGATCAGACATGAACTTGTAATAGCTTAAAGTATTTTGGTTCTACTGGTTGGAATCCGTATTATATGGGGTTTGCAATCATATAGACACATAGTAGAAATGGTTTTCTAAGTTAAAACAACTCGCTTAAGGAGAATGCAATTTGCAAAACATATTATCGATCACAGCTTTAACATCCGCTTTGTTCATTTCAGGATGTGTTGAAACTGGTGGCTCGCAAGAGCCCCAAAACGGGCAAGAAATAATAATTGATAGCTCGTTCTTTAGTAAATACACAGCGTTTAACTTCAATTCAAATGGTAGAGAATATCTCGTTAGATATCGGCTAGACAATGTTTTTAAACTCCATGGTATTTTGCTGGAAAGGGTTACAGGCGGTGAATTTAGCGGTGAGGCTTCCGAGGATGCCGAAGCTCAAAATGTAATGAGAGACGCACTTCGTAGCGCCAACGCTTGTGGAGAGAACGAGTTCCCGGGACTCGTACAATTCGGTTATGGGCTCTATTCAGTGGATACCGGCCAAAAAGTTTGGCAGGCAAAATTTAAGTGCACGGATACGTTTCAAGCAAATATTTAGTAAATTATTTGCGTGCGCTACACAGTAGGCCTGGCAAAGGCAACCCCTCGCAACGGTAGGAGCGTTAACGCTCCTACCAGAATGCCTCTGTTAGGATAGTGGCGAACCCGCCGAGCGGAGCGAGGCCACGCCCAACGGGAAGGTCGGATTTGTTTGCAAATCAGGGCCTGACGGGCGGGAGGCTTTGCTTAAGACAAAGAGCGCGGGCTGATATAGTTCACAAACTTGCACGTACCCATCTGCGCATCAGCCCAGCTATCGGCTTTGAACTCAAGCACGGTTACCGCGCCCGTCGGGTATTTCTGAAAGGCCTCATGAGCGGGCGGTGGATCGCGCCGCAGATCGCGGGCAAATTCGCCAATGCCGGGCATATGACCAAGCATCAGCACGGTGTCCCCCGTGGCCGCTTGCAGGCTTTGCAGCATGGTTTCAGGGTCTGCCAGATAAAGGCTGTCTTGAAAATCCGCGGGGATCTCGCTACCAAGGGTTTCCGATAGCCCTTCCCATGTCTGCATACAGCGCGTGGCGCTGGAGGATAGCACCTGATCCGGCTGATAGCCCTCGGCCTTTAACCAAGCACCAACTTTGCGCGCGGCCATATGCCCGCGTGCGTTTAGCGGGCGGGATTTATCGCCGCTGGCCCCGCTGGACCAGCTCGATTTTGCGTGACGGATAAGGATTAATCGCTTCATGGGGGCTCCTCGCTGTTAAGCGTTAAGCTTGCCCCCATTGCGGCGCGTTGTCTACAGCTTATCAACCGGCAGCTTGAGAACCCAAACCAGATTTTGCGGCCTGTCATCCTGCCAGCGCAAGCCCACGGTCATGCCGTCATGGCCATTTTCCGGCTCGGCGGTGAAGGTGCGAAAAATATGATCCCAGATCGAGACCGAAAAGCCGTAATTGCTGTCATGCTCGATGCGTTTATCGGAGTGGTGGATCCGGTGCATATCGGGCGTGACCACTACCAGCCGCAATATCCGGTCGATCGGCTTGGGCAGGTTGATATTGGCGTGGTTAAACATGGCCGCGCCGTTCAGGATCACCTCGAATATAATCACAGCCACCACAGGCGCGCCGAGAATATAGACCAAAGCCACCTTATAAAGCATGGATAGCGCGATCTCTACGGGGTGAAAGCGAATCGCGGAGGAGACATCTAGATCCCGATCCGAGTGATGCACGCGGTGAAAGCGCCATAAAAACGGGATTTTATGGGTGACGAGATGCTGAAACCAGATCGCCCAATCAAGGATCACAATCGCCAACAGCATTTCCAGCCAGATCGGCAGGTCCACGACGTTAAACAGCCCCCAGCCATTGCTGGCAGCGTTTTGCGCCGCGCCCGTGGCCACAATCACCGGCGTGAGCAGGGCCATCAGCCGGATCAAAATGCTGTAAAGCACCAGTAATATCCAGTGCGTCGTCCACCTTTTGGCCTGACTTTGCACCCGCGCACGACGCGGGAACAGAAATTCAAGAATGCCAAAAAGGGTGAACAGGCCCAAAAAGACGCCGAGGCGGAGTGTTGATTCATTTTCCATAGGCGCAATCTGGCGCTTTGGTCGTGGCATTTCAAGTCACATCTGCGAGATATATTCGTAATGTTGAATTTATAGGCTGCGCCGCGATCCGGACTTGCTGACATCCGCGCCGGAATATAGGCTTTGTGCATGAAAAATCCCCTGCGAAAGCTCCCAAAATCCGCCAGTGTGGCGATTCCGCAAGACGGGCAAAAGCTGCATGCGCCAGCGGCGCAGCGCAATGTCGAGCCGATCTTGCAAGCGATCAAGCCGCATATACCCAAGCACGGGCGGGCGCTGGAAATTGCCAGCGGCACTGGCGAGCATATCCTCCGCTATGCCGCCGCCCATGCGGGCCTGAGCTGGCAGCCCACCGATATCGAGCCAGCGCGCCTAAACAGCATTGACGCTTGGGCTGAAGCTTTACCTAATGTGGCCAACGCGCAGCATTTGGATGCCAGCACGCCCGGCTGGGCAAAAATCTGGCCCGCGCAAGATGTGATTATCTTTTCCAATCTCTTGCATCTGATCAGCGAGGGCGAGGCCCGCACTGCGCTTGCGGAATCCGCCAAGGCGCTGGCCACGAGGGGTGTGCTAATCATCTATGGGCCGTTTATGCGCGGCAGCGAATTTGCCAGCCAGGGGGATCGGGAATTTCATGAAAGCCTGCGCGCCGAGGCCTCCGAGATCGGCTATAAATCCGTAGAATGGGTGCATAAAGCCTTCACGGAAGCTGGTTTAACGCCAGAACCTCCATTAGATATGCCAGCCAATAATCTGCTATTGGTCGCCCGCAAGTCTTAATCAGCGCTGCGAATAATGCTGCCCGCCCCGTGGGGGGTGAATAGCTCCAGCAAGCAGGCATGGGGCGCTCGGCCATCAAGGATCACCACAGCGCGCACGCCACCCTCGATGGCGCTTAGCGCGGTTTCGGTCTTGGGGATCATACCGCCCGCAATCACCCCTTTATCGGTAAGCTGGCGCACGGTCTCCGGTGTTAGCTCGGTCACCACATCGCCATCTGCGTCCTTGACGCCCGCCACATCGGTGAGCAGCAATAGGCGGTCCGCATTCAGCGCCGCCGCAATCGCGCCGGCGGCGGTATCGCCGTTTATGTTATAGGTTTCGCCATCGCGGCCAGCGCCAATCGGCGCAACCACGGGAATGAAATCGGTGTCTTGAAAGGCGGTAATGACCGAAGGATCGATATCCACCGGCTTGCCCACCAGCCCCAGCGCTTCGTCTGCCGGTTCGCAGATCATCAGGTTGGCATCCTTGCCTGAAAGCCCGACCGCCTTGCCGCCTTGGGCATTGATCGCCGCTACAATCCGCTTGTTCACCGAGCCGGACAGCACCATTTCCACCACTTCCATGGTGGCGGCATCCGTCACCCGCTTGCCATTCACAAACTCGGATTTCACCCCGAGCTTCTCCAGCATCGCATTGATCATCGGCCCGCCGCCATGCACGATCACCGGATGCACGTTGGTTTGTTTCATAAGCACGATATCGCGGGCAAACCGCTCCATCGCGGCGTCATCCCCCATCGCGTGGCCACCAAACTTGATCACGACGGTCGCGCCATCATAGCGCTGCAAAAACGGCAACGCCTCAGATAGGGTGCGGGCGGTGGCGATCCAGTCGCGGTTCATATTTTGAATCTCCATCGGGCAGGCCTTTATGGTTTTTTGCATTCATAGACGGTATGGCCGGAAAACCCAACGGTTTTTCGGGGTTCGCTGTGTGCGATAAAAAGGTAGGCAATATTTCTAACATCGGCAATGCGGACAAAGAGGGCATTTTCCCGCTTGAACCAATGGCCGCATTTATTTCCTGAGGATAGGTCCTGGCTGACATTGGGTGTTGTGCATGGTGGCCGTAACGTCAATATTGCAAGCATGGCAACCGAGATAGAGTTTTCCTTCGCAACCTTAACCGCTTCGGCACGGCGGCACATTCGGGTGTTTCAGATATACCAGTTTCTTGACCGTTTTGCCATGGGTCTGACGGTTGCTGTTGTGGCTCTGGCGCTGACGGACCGAGGCATGGACCTCTTTCAGATTTCGCTGCTCTTCGGGGTCTATTCGCTCACGACCATGGCGATGGAACTGCCATTTGGGGGCTTGGCCGACAGCATTGGCCGCAAGCCGGTCTTTTTGGCAGCCGTTATCGCCAGCCTGATATCGCTGGCGCTCTTTATCTCGACAAGTGACTTCTACGTTCTGGCGCTGTCATTTGCCTTCATCGGATTTGGACGCGCGCTGAGGTCAGGCACGCTTGATGCGTGGTTTGTCGAAACCTTCAAAGCCGTCGCGCCAAATGTGGATGTGCAACCCGCATTGGCCAAAGCGCAATCGGCCAATGCCGTGGGGTTGGCGATTGGCGCGGTCTTGGGAGGTCTTTTCCCTGATCTTTTCGGCCCGGTCGCGCAGCGCCTTGGTTTCAGCATCTATGATATTTCCTATGCCGCAAGCTTTGCCGCGATGCTGGGCGTTTTTGTGTTCACCCTGTTCGTCATTGCCGAAAAACCGCGCCCGAAGGGCCGCAAGGCTCTTGGGCAAGGCTTCGCAAACGTCCCGGTGCTGATAAGGGATGCGAGCCTTCTCGCCTTGAAGCATCCCGCATTGTCGCTGCTTCTGGCATCACTGGCATTCTTTCTGATGGCGACCAACCCGGTGGAGGTGATCTGGCCAACCCATGCAAAGCCCATGTTGGAAGAGGGCTACGCAAACACCGCCATCGGGGTCGTGACTACGACATATTTCTTCTCTATCGCTTTTGGCGCATTCTTGTCTCCGCATATCAGCCGGATATTCAAGCGGCGGCACGCAATGACGCTCGCGGCCAGTTTTGCCGGCTTGGCAGGCGTTCAGATCGCATTGGCGCTGCAAGGCAGTTTCATCGGCTTTGTGACGGTATTCATCCTGTATTCTGTGATCCTTGGTGTCGTCGAATCGCCGGCCAGCAGCATTCTGCATCGCTGCGTAGAAGACTGCCAGCGCTCGACCATGCTGTCTCTGAAATCGTTGATACAACAGTTGGGGGCGGCATTGGGTCTGGTTTTGGCCGGAGCCGTTGCCGAAATATACTCTACACCCGTTGCGTGGATGGTCGGGGCTGTTTTCCTTTTCGTTGCGATGACTCTGACTCTGCTGTTGGTCAAAGGTCTAGCGACAGAAGCTGAATAGCTGACGATCGTGCAATGTGCAGTATTTGTCGAAATGGGGCGCAAAGCCGCCGCCGATCTGTTTAAGCTGCGGGCCCGCATTTCAAAGCGGTCTCGCCTCAGGCGGGCTAGTCTTGCACTTCACGCCATTGTCGCAATGGTGGTGCGCAAAATATCCAGTCCGGTGCCTTTTTCAGACGAGGTCGCGATGATCTCGGGATAGGCGGCCGGGTATTTTTGCAGCACCTTGCGGGTTTGGTCCAATACCTTGGTATAATCGCCCTTGCTGGGCTTGTCGATCTTGGTCAGCACCACTTGGAATGTGACGGCGGCGGTGCCGAGCAGGGCCATGATCTCTTCATCCACGGCTTTTGGCCCGTGGCGGCTATCGATCAGCATAAACACGCGGCGCAGGGTGGCGCGACCGGAAAGATAGGCCTTGAGCAGGCGCTGCCATTTTTCCACCACCGGCAGCGGGGCATTGGCAAAGCCATAGCCCGGAAGATCGACCAGATAATGGCTTTCCAGCAGGGTGAAAAAGTTGATCTCCTGCGTGCGGCCCGGGGTGTTTGAGGTCCGTGCCAAGGCCTTGCGGCCGGTAATGGCGTTGATCAGAGATGATTTCCCCACATTGGAGCGCCCGGCAAAACAAACCTCGATCCGGTCGGCAGGCGGCATGCCATCCATCGCCACCACGCCTTTAAGGAAGTCGGTATTGCCGGCAAAAAGCTTGCGGCCGCGCTCCAGCGCCATCGGCTCCGGGGTTTCCACCAAGGGAAAAGGCAGGTTCATAATATATGCGCTCCGTCATCAATTTCGACCATGCCGGATTTTACCACCTCGGCA
>WFUK01000268.1 GCA_015485015.1 Paracoccaceae bacterium
AATTTCATCTATTCGGCCGATGAACATGCCGGGAAATGCAATACCTGAAGGGACGTATGGGTTAAACTTCAAATTCATCGCGTGTCCTTAGTGTTCTGCGCTTTCAGCCACTATAATGAAAAAGCCCCAGCGTTTCCACTGGGGCTTCAAAAAAGTTTGCAATCCGGCCTTAGCCCTCTTGCTTGATCTCTTCACCGGTTTCCTGATCAACCACTTTCATGCTCAGGCGCACTTTGCCACGGTCGTCAAAGCCCATGAGCTTGACCTTGACCTCTTGGCCCTCGGTCAGCACGTCTTTCGGGTGGTTTACCCGCTCATTCGCCAGTTGGCTAACATGCACCAACCCGTCACGCTTGCCAAAGAAGTTCACAAATGCACCGAAGTCCATCAGTTTCACAACTTTACCGGTGTAGATCTTGCCCGCTTCAGGCACGGCCACAATCTCGTTGATCAACGCCATGGCTTTCTCGATGCTTTCGCCATTTGGCGAAGCGATCTTGATGATGCCATCGTCGTTGATATCCACTTTAGCGCCGGAAACCTCAACGATTTCGCGGATAACCTTGCCACCCGAGCCGATCACCTCGCGGATTTTATCCGCTGGCACCTGCATGGTTTCAATGCGTGGAGCATGGACCGAGAAGTCACTCGCGCCGGTCAGCGCTTTGGCCATCTCACCAAGGATATGCATCCGGCCTTCTTTAGCTTGCGCCAAAGCCACCTTCATGATGTCGGCGGTAATACCGGCCACCTTGATATCCATCTGCATGGTGGTGATGCCGTGTTCAGTGCCGGCCACCTTGAAGTCCATATCGCCGAGGTGATCTTCGTCACCCAGGATGTCGGTCAATACCGCGTATTCGCCATCCTCTTGCAGGATCAGGCCCATGGCCACACCGGCAACCGCGTTTTTCAGCGGTACACCTGCGTCCATCATGGCCAGCGAGCCACCACAAACCGAAGCCATCGAGCTGGAGCCGTTGGACTCGGTGATTTCGGAAACCACACGCACGGTATAGGGGAAGTCGGTCGCGGCAGGCAAAACCGCCTGAAGCGCGCGCCATGCCAGCTTACCATGGCCAATTTCGCGGCGGCCCGGGCCAAACATACGGCCAGCTTCACCAACAGAATATGGCGGGAAATTATAATGCAGCATGAAATTGGAGCGGCTTGAGCCATGCAGCGCATCGATGATTTGCTCGTCATCGCCAGTGCCCAGCGTGGTAACAACCAAGCCTTGGGTCTCGCCGCGGGTAAACAGCGACGAACCGTGGGTGCGGGGCAGGAAGCCCACTTCGGAAACAATCGGCCGCACGGTGGAAAGATCACGACCATCAATCCGCTTGCCGGTTTTGATGATATCGCCGCGCACAACCTCGGATTCGAGCTTTTTGAACGCGCTGTCCAAGTTGCTATCTTCCAGATCATCCTCGGTGAGGGCCTCCTTGATGCTTTCGCGGGCGGCCTTGATGGCAGCGGTGCGCTCTTGCTTGTCGGTATTGCCAAAAGCGGCGCGCATAGCGTCTTCGCCAGCGGTTTTTACTTTTTCATAAAGCTCTGAATAATCAGGGGCCTGGAAGTCAAACGGCTCTTTTGCCGCTTCGCCGGCCAGATCCACGATCATATCGATCACAGGCTGCATCTGGGCGTGGCCAAATTCAACAGCGCCCAGCACTTCGGCTTCGGACAGCTCGTATACTTCGGATTCCACCATCATCACGGCGTCTTTGGTGCCCGCCACAATCAGGTCGAGCCGCTGCTCGGGGTTGTTGCGCAGGTCTTGCATATCGTCCACTGACGGGTTCAGCACATAAGAACCATCGGTGAAACCAACGCGGGCGCAGCCGATCGGGCCACGGAACGGCGCGCCGGAAAGTGTAAGCGCAGCGGAGGCGGCGATCATGGCCACAACATCAGGGTCGTTTTCCAAATCATGCGAAAGCACGGTGCAGATCACCTGGGTTTCATGCTTGAAGCCCGACACAAATAGCGGGCGGATCGGGCGGTCGATCAAGCGGCTGGTCAGGGTTTCTTTTTCAGTAGGGCGGGCCTCACGCTTAAAGAAGCCACCGGGGATTTTGCCCGCAGCATAATATTTTTCTTGGTAATGCACCGTTAACGGGAAGAAATCAAAGCCGGCTTTAGGCTTCTTTTCAAACACAACGGCGGCCAAAACACTGGTTTCGCCGTAGGTGGCAATAACGGCAGCATCGGCTTGGCGCGCAACTTTTCCGGTTTCGAGGGTCAGCGTATCATGGCCCCACTCGATGGATTTTTTTACAACATTAAACATGTTTTTCCTTTATCTGCGAGCCTTGCCCCCTGGCAATCCCGCTGACCCCGATTTCAATTTCATCCGATCACTATGCGTGGGGCCACGGGCATAGCGGACAACATCCGGTGGCAAATTTCAGGCCCCACCTCAGCCCTTACATGCAAAAACGCGCCCGATCGGGGCGCGTTGTGCGAATTTCTAGCGGCGGATGCCGAGGCGTTTGATCAGGTCTTGGTAACGCGGCTCGTCTTTGCCTTTTACATAATCGAGCAATTTGCGGCGCAGGGCCACCATTTTCAGCAACCCACGGCGAGAATGGTTATCTTTTTTGTGGGATTTGAAATGCTCGGTCAAGGTAGCGATACGGCTGGACAGGATTGCGATTTGCACGTCCGGCGAGCCGGTGTCACCCTCTTTGGTGGCGTATTCTTTGATTAGCTTGGCTTTAAGCTCTGGTGTGATCGACATCGGGATATCCTTTGTTTTTAAGGTTTATATGCCTGATTATGGCGGGCCGTTGCCAAGATGTCGTCTAGCAAGGTCCAGCAGAAAAAGGGTCGCGCAAAAGAATCTCTTGCGCAACAGGGCTGAATATAGGGGGTTTTTGGCTGAATGGGAAGGGAAAACACCGCAAAACCGTCAAAAGCAAAATGCTGGCCTAGATCATCGCTGGAAAGGCCCGCAAAAATTCGAGCTGGCTTTCGGATTCAATCCATTTCGGGTTTTGACGGCGGGTTTCAAGGATGGCTTCATCGGCCGGGCTTCCGGCCCAGATCAGCATCGCGGCCAGCAAGGTGCCGGTCCGGCCTTTGCCCGCATGACAATGAAAAACCACCGCTTCGCCGCGCGCCACATAGGCCGAGACCTTTTGGCAAACCGCCTTGGCCTGATCCGGCGTCGGGGGGGCTAAATCCTGAATGGGGAC
>WFUK01000269.1 GCA_015485015.1 Paracoccaceae bacterium
GCCCCGTGCTGCGGGATGTGTCGCTAGAGCTGCATCGCGGCGAGGTGGTGGCGCTGCTGGGGCCAAACGGGGCCGGCAAAACCACCTGTTTTTATTCCATCGCCGGCTTGGTAAACCCCGATTCCGGCTCGGTTTTAATCGATGGCGTCGATATTTCCTATTTGCCAATGTATCGCCGCGCCAAGATGGGCATCGGGTATTTGCCACAGGAAGCCTCGATTTTTCGCGGCATGTCGGTTGAGGATAACATCCGTTCGATTCTGGAATTATCCATCAAGGAGCGGAAAAAGCGCCAGATCATGCTCGACGAGCTTTTGGCCGAATTTTCCATCACCCATCTGCGCCGCGCCTCGGCGCTGTCGCTTTCCGGCGGGGAGCGTCGTCGGGTCGAAATCGCCCGCTGCTTGGCCAGCCAGCCGAAATATGTGCTGTTTGATGAACCTTTTGCGGGGGTGGACCCGATCGCGGTTAACGAAATCCGCGAGCTGGTTTCGCATCTAAAAGATCGCGGCATTGGGGTTTTGATAACCGATCATAATGTAAGAGAGACCCTAGAGATCGTCGATCGCGCCTATATCCTGCATAGTGGCACGGTTTTGATGAGCGGCACGCCGGATGAGGTGGTGCGCGATCGGCAGGTTCGTCAGGTTTATCTGGGCGAGCAATTCAAAATTTGACGCCCCGGCGTCTTTGAGAGGCCATGAATGGGAATTGCACAGCGGATAGGGATCAGCCAGCAGCAAAAGCTGGCGCTTTCGCCGCAATTGCAGCTGGCGATCCATGTATTGCAGCTAAATGGTGCCGAGCTGGAGACCTATCTCGAAGCCGAAGCCGAAAAAAATCCGCTGCTGGAGCTGCCGCGCTCCACCTCCCGCAATGACGGGTTTTCTGCGGTGGACAGGCTTGGCAATGCCGAATCAATGCTGGACAGCCTGCAAAAGCAAATCGGATTGATGCACCTGCCACCGCGCATTGCATCGCTGGCAAGGGCGCTGGTGGGCGAGCTGGAAGACAGCGGCTATCTTGGCGTGCCGGTTTTTGAGCTGGCGGATCGGCTAAAGGCCAGCACCTGCGAGATCGAGCAAGCCCTGACGGCAATGCAGGGTTGCGAGCCGGCGGGCATTGGCGCACGCAACCTTGCCGAAAGCCTTGCGCTGCAACTAAAAGCCAAAAACCGCTTTGATCCGGTGGTGGATCTGGTGCTGCAAAACCTTGATCTGGTAGCGGCGCACAGGCTGCAAAAACTTTCGGAAATCACCGGCGAAGCCCCGCAAGCGGTAGCCGAGATTATTGCCGAAATCAAAGCGCTGAACCCAAAGCCGGGCGCGGGGCTTTTGCCGGAGCCGGTGGTGGATATCGCCGCCGAGATCGAGGTCAAGCGCAGCGAGATCGGGGATTGGCGGGTGGAGCTGATCTCGGGGCGGATGCCACAAGCCCTGATTAACCAAAGCTACATTTCCGAGCTTTCAGATAGTGGCGAAATCGTGCGGGATTTTACGCGGCAAAATCTGGTATCGGCCCATTGGTTGCTGAAGGCGCTGGACCAGCGCAAGCACACCATTCTCAAGGTCGCCACCGCCATTGTTTCACACCAATTTGCGTGGTTCGAGCGGGGCGATATTGCCATGCGCCCGCTGACTTTGGCGATGATTGCAGCTGAAATCGGCGCGCACGAATCAACAGTGAGTCGGGTGACCTCGGGTAAATACCTGATCTGCCCCAGGGGCACCTTCGAACTGAAATATTTTTTTAGCGGAAAAGTAACGGCGCTGGACCCGAAAACCGAATTTTCGGCTTGTGGCGTGCGTTGGCGCATTAAACACCTTATCGCGCAAGAAAGCTATCAAAACATCCTTTCTGACGAAGATATTGTAAATAAATTGCGAGAAGTCGGGGTAGATATTGCGCGTCGCAGCGTGGCGAAATATCGTGAGGATATGGGAATTTCATCTTCCATTGTGCGACGCAAAAAAAGCCTGCCACAGCGTGGTTGACTTTCGCCCTTGGCACCCATAGGTTCTGCGCCCTGTAGAACCGGTATTTTAGACCCCCGGAAATTTTCCGGGCCCAAATCGGGGAGAAGACATGCAAATTCAAGTCAGTGGAAAACATATGGATGTGGGCGAGGCCCTCACCAGCCATGTTAATGAGCAGCTAAAGGATGCGGTCAGCAAATATTTTGACCGCCCTGTAGAAGCGCATGTAACCTTTTCCAAAGACGGGCACGAGTTTGTCTGCGATGCGCTGGTGCATCTTTCCACCGGCATGATCGCCAAAGCCAAGGGCCGCTCGGACGAGGTTTATGCCGCGTTTGATGGCGCGCTTTCACGGCTTGAAAAACAGCTGCGCCGCTATAAGCGCCGCCTGAAGGACCATCACAAAGACCGGATTGACCCGATCGAGAGCATCGGCGCGCCAACCTTTGTGATTTCGAGCCAAAAAGAGGAGGCAGAGCCGGAAAGCTTGCAGCCTTTGATTGTGGCAGAAATGGAAACCAGCGTTCAGACCCTGTCGGTCGGTGAGGCGGTTATGCAAATGGAATTGATGGGAGCCAGCATGCTGGTGTTCCGCAATGTCAAGCATGGCGGCGTTAATGTGGTGCATAGCCGCGACGACGGAAATATCGGCTGGATCGATCCGCGTAACATAAAATAGCGCGTTCTAAAATTTGAATAATAGATAGGGCCCAATATGGAGCTTTCAAAATTTCTATTGCCGGAAGCGATTGTGGCAGATGCCAAAATCGGCAGTAAAAAGCGCCTATTACAGGATGCAGCCGCTTTGGCCGCTCAGGTCTATGGCCTGAACGAGACCAAGCTGCTTTGCGCCTTGCAAGCGCGTGAGCTTTTGGGCCCTACCGGCATGGGAAATGGCGTCGCCATCCCCCATGCCCGCCTGCCCGAAATCACCCATGTTGCGGGTGTATTTATGCATCTGGAATCCCCGATTGATTTTGAAGCGGTGGATCGCCAGCCGGTGGATCTGGTATTTGTGCTATTCGCGCCCGAAAGCGCGGTTACCGATCACCTGAAATCCTTGGCGCGGGTTTCGCGCACCCTGCGCAACGAGGCGACCTGCAAAAAGCTGCGTTCGACGCGGGATTCAGCAGCGGCCTATTCGATATTGCTGGAAAACGAGCGCTCCCAAGCCGCCTGATCAGCGGTAATTCTCAAAATCAAAGGCCTGATAATCCGCTGCATAGGCGGCTTGGGTAAGCGATTCTATCTCGGTGTCATAAACATCGGATAGGGCAAAGGAGAAGGGCGGCTCAAACGGTGGCAGTGCGTCTGGGTAGGGCGCTAAATCTAGCTTGTTTTCCAAAAAGGCGAGATCGGTTTCCAGGGTTTCTTCGCGAAATATATAGGAAATCGGGTGCAATACCCGATAGCGACGCAAAATCTCGCTTTGAAGCTGCCATTTGCCATCTTGCCGTATATCGGTTTTGCCCTGCAAGTTTCCGGCAACAAATACCAGATATTGCTTAAAACCGGTGCGGTGTTCTTCCAGCCCATAGCCCGATTTTTCCAGCCATGCCTGCGGCGTGTTTTCGGAGATATTGCCCTTGGGCAATAGCAATCCGTATTGGCTAACCAGCTGTTGCCGAATCTTGTGATAAGCCCCGCCGGCCGTTGGGAAAACCTTGTTCATAAAGCTGGAATAGGCACAGCGGACCGGATGGCGCAGCACGCTGAAAAATATCGGCGCCGCGCGGGGCTTTAGCCATTCATTCAGCCGCTCATGGGTGAAGCCATTATTCGGCATTTGACCATCTTGAAACTCCATCCACCGCCGCACCATAATATCCGGCCCTGCGGGAATGGGAGCAAAGGCGAGCGAGCGGTGCTTGCAAAAATAGATGCGCGAAAGGTCGGTGCCGCGCTCATGGGAGGGCTTGATGACCGGCGCTTCGGGTTTAGGATTTTGCGGAAGGCCAAGCGGCTGCCAAATATCCTTATAATTTATGATCTTATCAGCCAAGCTTTGCGGGTTTTGCCGCTTGATCGGCTGCTCTAGCGCAGTTTTTGGGGCGCAACCACCGATAAATTCGGCCAAGCGATTGATGGTTGCCAGCTCGCCCAAGGCGGAATAGTCGATCTCAAAATAAGGCTGCCCGCTAAGCTTTAAGGCTTGGTAAATCTTGTCATAATAAACTTGCTGTAGCCGGATATACTCGACAAAATCATCCAGATCAAAGGTGATTTTGGCCGGTTTTCGGTGCGCAATATCGCTGATCATCCACTGGTCGGTAGCGGTGGCGATATTTAGCGAGGTAAAGCTTTCCACCGGATCGCGGCTCAGGATGATTTTGGCACAATTCGGGTCGTCCAAGGCGCGCTTGAGCATACGCGGATCATGGGCTTGAAAAATACGGTATCCCGGAATTTTCTCCGCTGAAGCGTTCAAGATCGCCTCCAGCATTTTTTCAGGCGCTTGATCGCGCTGCTCGCGGGTAATTCCGAGGCATTCTTGCTGTCCGGGAGTGCCGATAAACCCTTTGTTAAAAAGCTCGCCAAAGGGAAGCAGCCGCTCATACTGACCGAGATATTGCTCTAGCAGATTAGAGCCGCTGCGCATGGTGCCAAAAATCGCAAAATGGGTAAATGGTTGATTATTCATATGTTTTACCCACGCCATTCAGGCTGCTATCGATCTCGGTATTCCAGTTTAACCCTGCATCTTTGAGGAATTCAATATATTCTTCCAGCGGCTCACGGGGGAACATATCCGGCAAGTCTCGTCTTTTATGCGCCAATGAAGGGCGCAGCTCAAAAATCAGATCTTCCAGCACTGCGCCGGGCTGCGACAGGATCTCGTCCAGCGAAATCACCCGCACCTTGGCCTTTCCCCCGAGCAGCGCCGCCAGCTGCACCGCCTCCCGCCGCGCCATCCGGTCTATGCGGGCCTGAAGCACCGAAACATTTCGCTGGTTTTTGGAAAATAGCTCCAATAGCCAGATCGAGCGAATAAAAAACACCCGCGCTTTCGGATCCCGCGCGATAAACCGCGCCAATTTTCTGTTTTTTCCGGGATCGAGCGCAAAAAGCGGGTCATCATCGCGGTAGTTCCAGACAAAATTCAGCAAAAACCCTTCCGGATTTCGGATGCGCATTTTTAGACTGCCACCCAAATTCCCCATCAGGCGCTGTGCGGTTTGCCGATATTTGTTATGCAGGCCGGAAAACAGATGGTCGAAATATTCAAGGCCGGTTTCTTGCTTGATCCAGCTCGAAAAATCCTTAAAAATATGATCAAAACCACATAGCACCGTATAGGGTGCAGCCGCTACCTGCTTGGTCAGCTTCGGCATTTGGCCCTGCATTACCAGCCCTTGCCGCCCCACCAGATGCCGCGATTCCGCTTTTTCTACCCGGGCCAAAAAGGCGATTTCCATATCGGGGTTTTGCGGGGTGGGCGCAC
>WFUK01000270.1 GCA_015485015.1 Paracoccaceae bacterium
CTATTGGGCCATCAAGACTATCAAAAAAGCTTTTCATCACAAAATCCACACCGGTTTGCGAAACCGAGCGCAGGTTTTTCTCGAAAAACGCGCCCTTGAACACGGGGTTGTTGATTATCTCGAAGGATGGAAAATAATCCACAAAGGCATTTTCCTGCGAAACCGTTTCCGCCACCGCCCGCAAAATCGCTTTCGAGGCGCTGGTCGCCACCAGCACATGCTCGCCGGAATTGGTGGCGGTCAGCGGCACGGGCGAGACCGTAAGCAGGAAGGTCAGGTTCTGGTTCAGGCTGCGCAACAGCGCGATCGCCTCTCGCAGATTGGTTAATACCCTGTCATAGCTTTGGCGCTCAAACACATGCAATTTATCATCAAATTCCCCGCCCGCCGTGCCGGGGCACATGGGGTATTCATAGCCCCCCGCGCGGTTAAACCACGCCTCGGTCAACCCCAGCGTAAATACAAAAACATTGGCCCGCCGCGCAGAAAGGCTCATGGCCTCGATGGTCACATCCCGCGAGCGCTGCATCTCGCGCAGGGTCTCAAAGCCGTTTGGCTCCACCCGGGGGCGAAACGGATCATAAAACCGCCCGTCTTTCTCCCAGACCTCGTCAGGCGGCAGGCTGGCCCCCGTGGCCCATGCCGCCCATTGCCTGAGCTGCGAGCTGGTATAAACATTCCCCGTGCGCGCCGAAAAAACCCCGTAATTAAAGCGTTTTTTGCTATCGGCTTCCAGATATCGCGGCGCTGGCTCGGCATCAAACCAGCCAAAGCCCTTATCGCGCAAAGACCGCCCGAAATGCTGGGCAAAACAGGAGCCAAAGGTCACAATCCGGGTGTTTTTCCTGATCGGAAATTTCGGTGCCCAAAGCCCCGAAATATCCATCATATCCCGATCGGCCACCGCCGTGCGCCAAAAGGCATTGGCGGGCAAATCAAGGTAGGGGTGATCCATTTCAGGCTCCTGTTTAAAGCGTCATACCCATCGCATCCGGTGCTTTCGCGCTAAAACATCGCCATGCCGCCATTCACATGCAGCGTTTGCCCCGTCACATAGCCCGCCTCCTCGCTCGCGAGATAAAGCGCGGCGGCGGCGATCTCGTCGGAGGTCCCCATCCGGCCCATCGGCACCCCCGCCAAAAGCGAGGCTTTTTGCTCATCGGTCAGCGCGTCTGTCATTGCCGTGGTAATAAAGCCGGGCGCAATGGCATTTACCGTGATTCCGCGCGAGGCGACCTCTTGTGCCACAGATTTGCCCATGCCGATCACCCCCGCCTTGGAGGCGGCATAATTCGCCTGTCCGGGATTGCCGGTAACGCCCACAATGGAGGAAATATTGACAATCCGCCCCGCGCGCGCCTTCATCATTGGCCGCATCACCGCCCGCATCAGCATCATGGTCGAGGTCAGGTTGATCTCCAGCACCGTGTCCCATTCCTCGTCTTTAAGGCGCATAAAAAGGTTGTCCTTGGTGACGCCAGCGTTGTTGACCAGAATATCCAGGCCCCCCATCGCCTCGATCGCCGCCTTGGGCAGGGCTTTCACCGCATCGCGGTCGCTTAGATTACACGGCACCACATGCGCGCGCTCGCCAAGGCTGGCGGCCAGCGCATTCAGCGGGTCCACCCGCGTGCCAGATAGCGCCACCGTGGCCCCCGCCCCGTGCAAAGCCGTGGCAATCGCGCCGCCAATCCCCCCCGAAGCGCCCGTTACCAGCGCGGTTTTTCCTGTCAGATCAAACATATCATTCCCTATCCTGTAGGGCGGGCTTCAGCCCGCCATTCCCCGCCACCATACCGAATATTTCCCAGCTTTCCAGCCAATATCATCGACAGTACCACTGCGAAAATTGCAAAAACCCGTCGCGATCAACCCCTCAGCGCCCGACACGGCCAATGCAATCCTGTTTTTCATAATATTCCCCATAGGTTATCAAACAAACCTGCAACAATATCGACTCATCCAGGTGTAAAATTCCTGGCTAGGCTTACCCCGTTACCTTGGCCATATCCTCCGGCGTTCCCACATTGCCCAGCCCGAGGCTGCGATCAATCCGCCGCACCATGCCGCAAAGCGCCTTGCCCGCACCGATTTCCAGCACGTCCGTAACGCCCTGTTCAGCCATAAACAACACCGATTCCCGCCAGCGCACAGAGCCTGTCACCTGATCCACCAGCAGGTTGCGGATCATCATCGGGGTATGCACATCAGCCGCGCTTACATTCGCCACCAATGGCACGCGCGGGGCTTGGATATTCACCTCGTCCAGCGCAATCGCCATGGCTTCTGCCGCAGGCTGCATCAGGCTGCAATGGAAAGGCGCGCTGACCGGCAGCATCACCGCCCGCTTGGCCCCGGCTTCCTTGGCCAGCACCGCGGCGCGCTCCACCGCCGCCTTATGGCCCGAGATCACCACTTGTCCGGGGTCGTTATCATTGGCTGCGGTGCAAACCTCGCCCTCGGCGGCCTTAGCCGCCACCGCCTGAACCGCGGCAAAATCAAGGCCCAGAATGGCCGCCATCGCCCCCACGCCCACGGGTGTGGCCTCTTGCATCGCCGTGCCGCGAATGCGCAAAAGCCGCGCGGTATCCGCCAGCGTTAGCGCCCCCGCCGCGCAAAGCGCCGAATATTCGCCCAGCGAATGCCCCGCCACATAGGCCGCATCCGCCACGGTAATCCCTTCGGCATTCAGCGCTGCCATCGCCGCCATCGAGGTCGCCATCAAGGCGGGCTGGGCGTTTTTGGTCAGGGTCAGATCGGCAATATCGCCCTCCCAGATCATGGCTGAAAGCTTTTCGCCCAGCGCCTCGTCCACCTCGTCAAATACCGCCTTGGCGGCTGGATAGGCCTCGGCCAGCGCCTTGCCCATGCCGATAGATTGCGCGCCCTGTCCGGGGAAAATAAATGCTTTTGTCATCAGTGCCTCACGTTTGATTTACCCAACTATAGCCGCCCGCCAAAACATTTTACAGTCCGGATTCATCACCCTCCCCCGCAAATGCCCGATCCCGCGACAATCAGCACCAAAAGAAGTGCGCCTGCCGTCTTTATTTTTGCTCCTGGCTTGGCTATATCAAGCTTAAGTTAGCCAGGAGTCACATAATGTATTCTCAACATGACGAATCCCATTACGTCACCCGCGCCGGATGGTTGCGCGCCGCGGTGATGGGCGCAAATGACGGCATCGTATCCACCGCGTCGATCATCATCGGCGTGGCCGCTGCGGGCACGGGGCAAACCGAAATTCTACTGGCGGGGCTGGCGGGACTTATTGCGGGTGCGATGTCTATGGCGGCGGGCGAATATGTTTCGGTTTCCTCGCAATCGGATTCCGAAAATGCCGATCTGGAGCGCGAGCGCACCGAGCTGGAAGCCAACCCCAAAGCCGAGCTGGACGAGCTGGCCACGATTTACCAAATGCGCGGCCTGACGCCCGAGCTGGCACTCGATGTGGCCACCCAGCTCACCAAGCATGACGCGCTTGAAGCCCACGCGCGTGACGAGCTTGGCATAACCGACCTTAGCAAAGCCCGGCCCGTGCAGGCCGCTCTGGCCTCTGCCGCCACCTTTTCCGTGGGCGGGGCGCTGCCGGTTTTGGCGGTCATATTTGTGCCGCTCCCCAGCCTGATCTGGGTCACAACCGTTATTTCCATCGTTGTTCTTGGCACGCTCGGCCTGCTTTCCGCCAAAGCTGGCGGCGCGCCTGTGGTGCGCGCGGTGGCGCGCGTCACCCTTTGGGGAGCCGCGGCCATGGGGGCCACGGCGATTGTGGGCCGGATATTCGGCACGGTTGTCGGGTAGGGCTGCCGGGCATACATCGCCAATACCGGCGCATATTTCGTTAAACTTATACGCGCAAGAATTGCTCGTAATTCGTTGTAATTACTTAATAATGCGAACGTTGTGTATAGCTGCCAACCTAGGGTCAGGACTCATTACAGCCACCAAATGACAGTAGCGGCGAAGAAGGTATCCGTCACCGACGCCACAACCGTTTGTGCATCAATCCAGAGCATCTGACGATCGGGAATAGGGCTGATAACAAGCATGACGACTGGGAGTTTCAGGCCAATGGTGTTGACTACAACCTGCTGTGACCTGTGGCACTGCCGATGACTGTTGAGGGGGAGGGCACCCGTTACACCCGGTTACTGGATCTGGTGATCGGCGAAACGAATGCCCACCCCCCAATCCAGCGGCCAACTCTGTGGCACTCTGTGGGGCATTTGACAGCCAGTGGCAGCCGTTAATTATCTACCAGCAATGATCTGAAAAAACTGGCTGGGACGGTAGGATTCGAACCTACGATCTGCGCTACCAAAAAGCGTTGCCCTACCACTAGGCCACGTCCCAACACCTGCACCTTGGGCGCTGCCGATTTTGGCGAACCCGAAATACATTAAGTGGTCTTTTAGTATCGTCGCCAAGGCTCTGCAAGCGGTTTTTTGGGTTTTTGGGCTATCCATTTTGCCCGCTTTGCGCCATTTTGCCCCGCATGGAACAGGACGACAAAAATTTGCAAAAAACAGACGTGTTGATCATCGGTACGGGGGCGGCGGGGATGATGTGCGGCATTGCCGCCCTGGCACGCGGGCGCAGGGTGGTTTTGCTGGATCATGCGCACAAGATCGGCGAGAAAATCCGCATCTCCGGTGGCGGGCGCTGCAATTTTACCAATCTAGACACCAGCGCCGGGCATTTTCTCTGCGCCAATCGGCATTTTGTAAAATCCGCCCTTGGCCGCTATTCCCCGCATGATTTTCTGGCCATGGTCGAGCGCCATGGTATTCGCTGGCATGAAAAGGCCAAGGGGCAGCTTTTTTGCGATGACAGCGCCAGGCAGATTGTGGAAATGCTGCTAAGCGAGCTGCGCGGGGCGGAAATATGGGCCGGAGTTTCGCTACAGGATATTGGTAAAACCGATGAAGGATTTGTGGTTCACACCTCGCGCGGTGTGGTGCTGGCCCAATCCGTTGTGGTGGCGAGCGGCGGGAAATCCATCCCAAAAATCGGGGCAACGGGGCTGGGTTATCAGATCGCCTCGCAATTCGGCATCCCGGTTTTGCCCACCCGCGCGGGGCTGGTGCCGCTTACTTTTGGCGCGCAGGATCTGGCGCGTTTCAAGGCCTTGGCCGGCGTTTCGCTGCCGGTGGAAATTCAGGCCGGTGAGGGGCGGTTCAGGGA
>WFUK01000271.1 GCA_015485015.1 Paracoccaceae bacterium
ATGCGGCAGACGAGGAAATCCTCTCGCCAAGCGATGCGCAATTGCCCGAGGAAAAAGCCTAGGGCGCGTAGCCTTTTAGCTGAAGCTCGAACAGGCGGGTGCCTTCGGCGACCAGATCAAAGCTGCGCTTTTCCATGGACCAGCGCATGGCAAGGCCTTGAATCAGGGCCAGTGCCAGATTGGCGGCGTCGTTTGCATTTAGCTCGGTGCTGAAATCACCGGTCTCGATAGCCTCGCTGAATAGCCGCGCAAACAAGGCTTGCCGGCGGTTTACCATGCCCGAAAACTGTTCTCGCAGGGCTTCGTTTTCGGCGTGCAGCTCCCGGGAATAGAGGATGGCGGGGATGGCGGGGGTTTTCTCGATAAATTCGAACTGCCGCTTTACCACCGCGTGCAGGCGCAGGGCGGCAGGTTCGTTTGACTCAAAGAGTTTGGCCGGCATGGCGCTGACGATCCGGTTGGCCACTGCCTGCCAGATTTCGGATTTATTTGGAAAATGTCGAAAGATCGCGGCTTGGGTAATCCCCACGGCATCCGCCAGTTTTTGCGTGGTCATCCTGTCCGGTCCCAGCTCGGCGGCGAGGCGCATGGCTTCGTCGATGATTTGGGCTTTCCGCTCTGCGGCGGGTTTTCTGGTTTTGACCATGTGCATATTCTTTCTCTGGATCAAAGCGATAGCTCGCATGGCGGGTGGCCCAGTTTGCCATTAAATCAGCTTGTTCTACAATGCTTTTTGCGTGAAAGCTGGCTCGGCACGTGGTGTATTGGGGCGAGGGCACAAGCATTTTTGTCGCAATCCGGTTGAATTCCCATATAAAGAGGGTAAGACTGCGACCAGATTAATTTTGACCAAAGAGACAAAAATGCTCGATCACGGGAAAGAAAATAAGGGAATGGCGCTTGACGAGGCGGTGTTCAAGGATGCGCGGGTGAACCTGAGCGCGCTGGAGCGGCGGAGCGCGAGCTATGCGGCGCGGCGCTCGGTGAAAAAGGCGCATCAGGCGGCGTGGCTTTTGCGCGCCATCGGGCTGATTGACCTGACGACCTTGGCGGGGGATGACACCGTGGATCGGGTTAAGCGCCTGTGCGGCAAGGCGAAAACAGCGCTCGACCCGAGTATTCAGGCCCAGCTCGGGCTAACCAAGCCGGTGCAAACGGCGGCGGTCTGTGTTTACCCGACCATGGTTGAAACCGCCGCGATCGGCGTGGCGGGCACGGGCATTGGCGTGGCTTCGGTCGCGACCGGCTTTCCGGCAGGGCTGATTCCGCTGGATCTGAAGCTGGCCGAAATCCGCTATGCGGTGGCTTCGGGCGCAACGGAGATCGACATCGTGATCACCCGATCAAAGGTGTTTGCGCAGGATTGGGGTGGGCTTTATGACGAGATTTCGCAGATGAAAGAGGCTTGCGGCAAGGCGCATCTGAAAACCATCCTCGCGACGGGCGATATCGCCTCGCTGCGCAATGTTTACCGCGCCTCGATGGTGGCGATGATGGCGGGGGCGGATTTTATCAAGACCTCGACGGGCAAGGAGGCGGTCAACGCGATTTTGCCGGTTGGCCTGACCATGGTGCGCGCGATCCGCGACTATAATGCGATGAGCGGCGCGCAGGTCGGCTTTAAACCTGCGGGCGGGATTTCGACCGCGAAAGACGCGCTGACATGGATGTCGATGATGCGCGAAGAACTCGGCACGGATTACCTCCAGCCGCACCTGTTTCGCTTTGGTGCATCGAGCTTGCTGACAGATATAGAGCGCCAGCTAGAACACCACGCCACGGGCCGCTATTCGGCTGCCAAACACCACGCGATTTCGTAGGGCCTTATGATGAACGATATAGAAAAGATCATGGAAACAATGGATTACGGCAAAGCCCCAGAAGATCCGAGCGCCGCCAAAGCATGGCTGGCCGCGCATCCGCGCCTGGAGCATTTTATCAATGGCGCCTTTAAGGGCGATAAATCCGACGGGCTGGCGGTGAATAATCCGGCCAATGGCGAGGCGCTGACGGTGGCCCCCATGGCCAGTGCGGAATTGGTGGATACGGCGGTAAAAGCCGCGCGCAAGGCGCAGCCGAAATGGGCGGCTTTAAGTGGGCATCAGCGGGCGAAATACCTTTATGCCATCGCGCGGCTGCTGCAAAAGCGCTCCCGCTTGTTTGCGGTGCTGGAAAGCATGGATAACGGCAAGCCGATCCGCGAGAGCCGCGATGCGGATATTCCGCTGGTGATCCGGCATTTTTATCACCATGCGGGCTGGGCCGAAATCCTCTCGGAAGAGCTGCCGGGGCACGCGCCGCTGGGCGTATGCGGCCAGATCATCCCGTGGAATTTTCCGCTGCTGATGCTGGCGTGGAAG
>WFUK01000272.1 GCA_015485015.1 Paracoccaceae bacterium
ATATGGAAGATGATGTGATCCGTGGTTCGATGGTGACCAATGCGGGCGAAATAACCTTTCCGCCCCCGCCCTTAAAGGTCGCGGCACAGGCCAAGCCACCGGCGAAAACCGTGGAAAAAACCCCCGAAGAGCTGAAGGCGATCGAGGCACAGAAAATGCGCGAGGCGGGCTGGCAGCAAACCAAGCTATTGCTGGCGGGCGGCGCGGTGATGGCCATTATCGGGCTTTATGCACCGGCCAGCTTTATGCAAAGCTTTATCGTATTTGTGCTTTCGGTGTTTATCGGCTTTCAGGTTATCTGGAATGTCAGCCACGCGCTGCACACGCCGCTTATGGCGATCACCAATGCTATTTCCGGCATCATCATCATCGGCGCGCTGCTTCAAGTGTCGGGCGGTGGCTGGTTCGTCTCCCTGCTTGCAGGTATTTCAATCCTCATCGCCACGATCAATATCGTCGGTGGGTTCATGGTAACACGGCGCATGCTCGCCATGTTCCAGAAAAGCTAAGGGAGGGCTGATATCATGAGTTTCGGTCTCGTTCAGGCTATTTATGTAGCCGCATCGGTTTTGTTCATTCTGGCCCTTGGTGGGCTGTCAAACCAGGAAAAAGCCAAGCGCGCCATTTGGTATGGTATTATCGGCATGGGGCTGGCGGTGCTGGCCACCGTGCTTGGTCCGCAAGTGCAATCTTATTGGTTGTTGATCATTATGGTCGCCATTGGCGGGGGGCTTGGCGTGGTTGTGGCCAAGCGGGTCGAAATGACCGAGATGCCGCAATTGGTGGCGGCGCTGCACAGCTTTGTGGGCTTGGCGGCTGTGTTTATCGGCATTAACTCCACCATCAGCCCGCCGCCCGAGATGGCCGGCATGATACAGGCGCTGGATATGATGAAGGCCAATGCGGGCAGCGCCGGGGCGGTGGCCTCGATGCTGGGCGAAGACCTGATGGCGCAGTTTGATGATTTTGGCGCGCTGATTGCCATTCATGAAATCGAAGTGTTTATCGGGGTGTTTATCGGGGCGATCACCTTTACCGGCTCGATTGTGGCTTTTGGCAAGCTCTCGGGCAAGATCGACGGCAAAGCCCTGATCCTGCCGATGCGCCACACATGGAATATCATCGGGGTTGTCGCCACGTTTATCCTGCTCATTCTGTTTATGAACGGGGCGGGCATGTGGGCGCTGATCCCGATGCTGCTGATTGCCCTGGCCATCGGCGCGCATCTGGTGCTGGCCATTGGCGGGGCGGATATGCCGGTTGTTGTGTCTATGCTCAACAGCTATTCCGGCTGGGCGGCGGCGGCCACGGGCTTCTTGCTCGGCAATGATCTGCTGATTGTGGTCGGGGCGCTTGTTGGCTCCTCGGGGGCGATCCTGAGCTATATCATGTGCCAAGCCATGAACCGCGAGTTTTTGGCCGTGATTCTGGGCGGCTTTGGCGGCTCTACCGGCCCTGCGATGGAGATCGAGGGCGAGCAGATCGCGATTGATGCCGACGGTGTGGCGGCGGCTTTGGACGAGGCCGATAGCGTG
Organism: Paracoccaceae bacterium; assembly: GCA_015485015.1. Lineage (GTDB taxonomy): Bacteria > Pseudomonadota > Alphaproteobacteria > Rhodobacterales > Rhodobacteraceae > UBA3077. Next base: position 1,536 of record WFUK01000272.1, read on the forward strand.
ATTATCGTGCCCGGTTATGGCATGGCGGTGGCGCAGGCGCAGCAAAGCGTTTCCGAGCTAACGCGCCGCTTGCGCGCGGCGGGCAAAGAGGTCCGCTTTGGTATTCACCCCGTTGCGGGCCGCTTGCCGGGCCATATGAATGTGCTGCTGGCCGAGGCCAAAGTGCCCTATGATTATGTGCTGGAAATGGACGAGATCAACGACGATTTCCCCGAGACCGACGTGGTAATCGTGATCGGCTCCAACGACATCGTAAACCCCGCCGCGCAGGAAGACCCGAACAGCCCCATCGCCGGTATGCCAGTGCTGGAAGTTTGGAAAGCCAAGCAGGTGTTTGTCAGCAAACGCGGGCAGGGGACGGGCTATTCCGGCTGGGCGGCGGCGGCCACGGGCTTCTTGCTCGGCAATGATCTGCTGATTGTGGTCGGGGCGCTTGTTGGCTCCTCGGGGGCGATCCTGAGCTATATCATGTGCCAAGCCATGAACCGCGAG
>WFUK01000273.1 GCA_015485015.1 Paracoccaceae bacterium
CGTCCGGATCATCCAGCGCGGCCTCGGGCAATGTCCAATAATTCATATGGCCTTGTTTGCCGTCTTTCTTATCATAGGTAAACAGCTTTCCGCCTGCGGCGTCTAGCCGCTCGGCCAGCGCGCCCGAGGCCTTGATATAAAGCACAGCATCCGCGCGCATCACCGAGAAAATCTTGCCATTGGCATAGATCGAAAGCCCGCCCATCATCTTGCGGGTGGTGATCTCGCCGGCTCGGGCAAAAAGCTCTTTTACAAATTCGATTTCATCTTCGCCAACAGCCATTACATGCCCGCGAATTTCACCGATTCTCCGCAGCCGCAAGCCTCGGTTACGTTAGGGTTTTTGAACTCGAAACCGGATTCCAGCAGCGATGTGGTGTAGTCAATCTCGGTGCCAAACAAGAACATCTGCGCCATGGGAGCGATCATCACCCGCGCGCCTTCATGCTCGATCACTTCGTCATTGGGATCAATATCATCAACATAATCCATGGTATATTCCATGCCCGCACAGCCGCCTTTTTTTACACCAATGCGCAGGCCCTTTTTGCCACCGGACTGCATGAGCTTGGTGATCTGCCTGGCGGCGGTTGGTGTCATTGATACGGCGGCTTTGCCTGGAATGCTGAACATATTATTCCCCTTTGCTGGCTTCAATTTAGGCGTTACCGCGCGCTAAAACAAGCCTCATGCGATCAATTCACGCAGGGCCAGCACGCCCATGGACACCGCGATCACCCAGCCAAAGCTTAAAAGCGTGCCGATGATAACATATTCCGAGACCGCGCGGTCCTCCTTGGCGCTGCTAAAGCGCAGCACGGATTTGGCGGCGAGCAGAAAGCCGATATTTTGTGGCTGGCCCGAAAGGATAAACAGAAAGGCGAGGCCGCGCTCAAGATTGCCAATGATAGCTCCAGCTTTAGGCAGGCCCACGGGCGCGCCGATGGTGAGGGGCTTCATAAACAGACCGATGAAAAACCCGCCGCCCCGCGTCGCCAAGACCAGCCCGCCGGAAAGCAGCATCAGCAAGGGCAGGGCGGATATCCAGCCCTCGGGCATGCGCGCCAGCCATGCAGGCGGCGAGCCGAGCAGCCCGTAATCTTGCCAAATGCCGGTGCTGTAGAGCGCTGGAAACTGGGTGGCAACCACCAGGATCGCGGCCACATGCAAGGCTTGATCCAGCAAAAACGCCCGCCAGCCATGGGCGGGCCAATAGACCTTGAACGCATCAAAAAACAAATGGCTGGCCGACAGCGCCAACACCACCCAAGGGCCAGTAAATCCTAGCGCCACATAGGAAAGCACCGCGACAATGGCGATATGCCCGAACAGCACCATCGGATTGCGCTTATGCGCCACCATCCAGCCGGTTTGCAGCATGAAATCTGCCAGAATATGGGCAAAAAGCAGGGCGATAAGGGTTTGTATCAAACTTGCCTCCATGTAGGCTTTAGGGGCTACAATTCTAAAATGTAGGTTTTAGGGGCTGCTATTGCCTTCAAGCCCGTCCAGCACGGATAAAAGCGCAGGCTCGCCCGCCGCGATCTGATGGCCGCGCACGGTCATGCGGGAAACGCCGAGGTAGGAGGCAAGGCTGTCTTGCGTTGGATGCGGGCGGGTCAGGCTTTTGCACAAGACCCGCGCCTGCGCTTGGGTCCAACCTTTGGAAATTTCGTCGGCGAGGATGAAAATCGGCAAATCCGGTGTGTTGATGGTGAAATACTGCGCCCCCTTCAGCGCCTCCAGCCCGCGCCCCGAGGCTTGAAACGCCGGGCCGTCCGATGCGCCCAGCCCCTCGGCAGATAGCGGCTCTATCGCGCCTACGCCTACCGAAATGCGGGTCTCGAAGGCTTTGCTTTCCTGCCGGATATAGGCGCGCATCATCAGGCAAGCGCGCAGGGCAAAGCGGGGCTGCACCAGCATTTGCCAGCTATCGCCGGAAAAGCGCGCAAACGCCGGATCGCGGTTTTGCAGGCTGGCCACCGCCTCGGCCCCATGCTTGAGCGCGGCAAAAAGCGCGTCACGCTCGGCGCGGCTCAGGGTGGTGGATTTAACGATGTCACCCGTGAGGACGGCGATGTTTGAAAGGTCAAAGCTCATAGGGGGAGCATGACAAAAGCGGATGGGCCTTGCAAGGGGATTGCGAAAATAGTTGCGTTTAACTGACCTTACTAAACTGGTTTAGTGAGGTCAATTGGGGAGGTGGTTATTCGCCAGTAATCCATTATAATTCAGATAGTTGCGTCAAACACGACAGCCAGAAAGTCCAAAAAAAGCGCCCCAAAAAGGAGCGCAATAAAAGACGGGTTTTTAGGGTCGGATTACATAAAACCAAGCTCCAGCCGCGCTTCGTCAGACATCATATCCATGCCCC
>WFUK01000274.1 GCA_015485015.1 Paracoccaceae bacterium
ATGTTGAGCGACGCTGACCAGCGCCTTTGCGAGCTTATGGAAATTCCAATGCGCGCCGGTGGTGAACTGATTGAATGTAACTGATAGAAAAAGGGCGCTGCATTAGCGCCCTTTTATCCCTTTTAAGCCTCGCCCTTTGGCGGGGCTTTTTTGTGGCGGGTGGTGGGTTGAAAACCCACCCTGCGAGCGCTAGCGCATATCGGGCGGGGTGGCCTCTGCTGCCAAGGCTTCCACCGCCTCATCAATGCCCAGCACCTTTGAGCCTTTTTCGCCCAAGCGGCGCATGGAGACGCTCTGCTCCTCTACCTCGCGCATGCCCACGGCCAAGATCACCGGCACCTTGCCCAAGCTATGCTCGCGCACCTTATAATTGATCTTTTCATTGCGCACATCGGCTTCGGCCCGCAGGCCCATGGCCTTTAAGCGCGCCACCACCTCATGCACCCATTCATCGGCATCCGACACAATCGCCGCCACCACAATCTGCCGCGGGGCCAGCCAGAGCGGGAATTTACCGGCGTAATTCTCGATCAAAATCCCCAGGAAGCGCTCAAAGCTCCCGAGCGTGGCGCGGTGCAGCATCACCGGCGTGTGTTTTTGACCATCCTCGCCGATATATTCCGCATTCAGCCGCTCGGGCAGCACAAAATCCGCCTGAAGCGTGCCGAGCTGCCATTCCCGCCCAATCGCGTCTGTCAGCTTGAAATCCAGCTTCGGACCATAAAAAGCCCCCTCGCCGGGATCGACCTCGTAAGGGTGGCCCAGCGCCTTGATCGCGCCTTCAAGCGCGGCTTCGGCGCGGTCCCATACTTCATCCGAACCGGCGCGCACCTCGGGGCGGGTGGAGAATTTGATCTGGAAATCGGCAAAGCCCAGATCCTGATAAACCCGTGTCAGCAGCTTGATGAATTTTTCGGTTTCTGATGCGATCTGATCTTCGGTGCAGAAAATATGCGCGTCATCCTGCGTAAAGCCCCGCACCCGCATCAGCCCGTGCATAGAGCCGGAGCTTTCATAGCGGTGGCAAGAGCCGAATTCAGCCAAGCGCAACGGCAGGTCCCGATAGCTTTTAAGCCCCTGATTATACACCTGCACATGGCAGGGGCAGTTCATCGGCTTTAGCGCATTGGTGCGCTTTTCATTGGCGTGTTCGTCGTCAATTTCGGTGGTAAACATATTCTCGCGGTATTTATCCCAATGCCCCGAGGCCTCCCAGAGCTTGCGATCCACCACCATCGGGGTGTTGATCTCAAGGTAGCCGTCATCGCGCTGGCGGCGGCGCATATAGTCTTGCAAAATGCGATAAAGCTCCCAGCCATTCGGGTGCCAAAACACCATGCCGGGGGCTTCTTCTTGCAGGTGAAACAGGTCCATTTCCTTGCCAAGGCGGCGGTGGTCGCGCTTTTCGGCCTCCTCCAGCATGTGCAAATGCGCTTTCAGATCGGCCTTGTTGCGAAAGCCGACGCCGTAAATCCGCTGGAGCATTTTATTATCGCTATCGCCGCGCCAATAGGCCCCGGCAACAGACATCAGCTTAAAGCTATCCCCCGGCACCTGTCCGGTATGGGCCAGATGCGGGCCACGGCAGAGGTCTTGCCACTCGCCATGCCAATACATCCGCAGGTCCTCGTCGCCCGGAATGGCTTCGATCAGCTCAACCTTATATGGCTCGTTATTATCCTTATAAAACTGGATGGCGCGGGCGCGCTCCCACACTTCGGTGCGCACCGGTTCGCGCTTGTTGATGATCTCGCGCATTTTCTTTTCGATGGTTTTGAGGTCATCTTCGGTAAAAGGCTCGTCGCGGTCAAAATCATAATACCAGCCGTTTTTGATCACGGGACCAATGGTGACCTGCACATCCGGCCACAGCTCCTGCACCGCGCGGGCCATGATATGGGCGGCATCGTGGCGGAAAAGCTCCAGCGCTTGGGCTTCGTCTTTGGAGGTGTAAATCGCAAAATCGCTATCGGCGTGGATCGGGATGGAAAGATCGGAGAATTTACCATTGATCGCACAGGCAATTGCGGCTTTACCAAGGCTTTTGGAAATGTCGGACGCGACCTCTGCGCCGGTAATGCCGGCTGGATATTTGCGCAAGGCGCCATCGGGGAGGGTGAGGGAAACTTCGGCCATATTGGCGCTCCTTTGAAGTTGGCGCCTACGAAACGCCCGGTTACTGGAAGGGGGATGCATGGGCGCTTTTTGCCGGATTGTCAATATCTGGCACCCAATACGGGAGCCTATTTCTGGCGCGGTTATTTGCCTCGTATCGCTTGGCGGCGCAAATGAATGTGCGGCAAAGCGACGGGATAAAACTTTAAGCGCCGCGCCAGAAATAGAGGGCCGCCGTGCTTGATTGGTTTAGCCTCCGCTGCTGACAAATTGCCTGACACGGCCTGTCAGCTAAATGTCAGACAGCTCAAAACCGCTCCAGAACCGTGCTGGATTCGGCCTGGATCAGCGGGGTTTCGCGCATATCGACGATATAGGAAAATAGCGCCCGCCCGGACGAGGTCGCTTGCCGCGCGGGGCTATAGGCATAAAAGGTCATTTCCGCCTCGATGCGGCACAGGTTATCCACGCAATCGATGGTGGTTTTATCGGGTATAAATTCATAGCGGCGCTCGGGCCAGCGGCTGAAAAACCCGCGCTTGTCATTGATCACCTGTGCGCGGGTCCAGTCATTACCGTAAAAACTGATGCGCGGGGTGTAATAGGTGTTGATCACCTCCGCGAGGTCGGTTTCGGGGCGGAGTTGAATATCTATGGTGAATTGCAGGAATTCCAGCGCGGCATCGGCTTGAGTGGTCGCGCTTGGTGGGGATAGATCAATGCGGGGCGGATTAGGGA
>WFUK01000275.1 GCA_015485015.1 Paracoccaceae bacterium
GTGTCGAGACAAGCCGACACAAGAGACGCAAGGCTGGCCTTTGTTGTGTTGACAAAATCTGGCTCAGAAAAAGTGAAGGAGGCACGTGTCACATTTGCAAAACAAGCCACTTATGTGTTTCGGGATCGTTGGACGGAAGACGAATTGGAAAGGCTCTCTGAATTGCTTCACCGCCTGACGGTCAACGCGCCCGGCGATCTGACTTAAGGCAAAAACCGCAGTAACAACGGACCCAAGAGAACGACTTGCGAAATGTGGGAATGCTGCTTTGGTAATATGTCTGCTTAAAGCATCCCTAAAAGCGCCCTATGCCGATTAAGGAAATCCGCCTTTACCCGCATGGGTGCGCGTAGAGGCAGCACTTCATTCTCAACCCCTACCAGTTTTGGCACGCCAAACAGCTTGTTGGCTTCTTTGCGGTCAAACCCTGCGATCTGGATGGCTTCTAGCCACGCGGAAATACGATCTGCTCGTTTGATCTGTTTTTTCACCGCGTCCGGCACCTGCCCCGGTAGGCCAAAGCGCAGCAAGATGGCGCTCATAAGGCGGTCGTCGAGTTCCTTATAGCCCGGGCCAACAGCGGATTTTACCGGGGAGATCATATCGCCAATCACGTATTCGGGGGCGTCGTGCAGCAGGGCCACCATGCGCCATTTGGCGGGGGCTTTTGGGGCGATTTGGCCGTAAATCCGCTCTACCAGCAGGGAATGCTCGGCTACCGAGTAAGGAAACTCGCCTTTAGTTTGGCCATTCCAGCGGGCAACGAAGGCGAGGCCGTGGGCGATATCTTCGATTTCGATGTCGAGCGGCGCGGGGTTTAGCAGGTCTAACCGCCTGCCAGACAGCATGCGTTGATAGGCGCGGGGGGGCATATGGGGCTCCGTGGTTTGTGTCGGTTGTATATAGGATAGAATCCTGCTACTTGGCGAGGCGAAAACTTCCGAAAAATCATGGAGCGCCCGATGGCCGACTATATTGTAAAAGACATTAACCTCGCAGAGTATGGCCGTAAGGAGCTGGATATTGCCGAGACCGAAATGCCGGGCCTGATGGCGCTGCGCACGGAATACGGCGACAAGCAGCCGCTTAAAGGCGCGCGCATCGTTGGCTCGCTGCACATGACCATCCAGACCGCAGCCCTGATGGAAACCCTTGTGGCACTGGGCGCCGACATCCGCTGGGCCAGCTGCAATATTTTCTCGACCCAAGATCACGCGGCGGCGGCAATGGCGGCTGCGGGCATTCCGACCTTTGCCATCAAGGGCCAATCCTTGCCCGAGCATTGGGATTATCTCGACCGCTCGTTCCAGTTCCCCGAAGATGCCAATCTGATTTTGGATGATGGCGGCGACGCAACGCTCTATATCCTGCTCGGCGCGCGGGTTGAAGCGGGCGAAACCGACCTGATCGAAACCCCGACCTCTGAAGAAGAAGAAGCGATTTTTGCCCAGATCAAAAAGCGCATGGCGGCCAGCCCCGGCTGGTTCACCAAAATGCGCTCCGCGATCAAAGGGGTTTCCGAGGAAACCACCACCGGCGTGCATCGTCTTTATGAATTGTTTGAGCAGGGTCAATTGCCGTTTCCTGCGATTAACGTAAATGATTCTGTGACCAAGTCGAAATTCGACAATAAATATGGCTGTAAAGAGAGCCTTGTCGATGGTATTCGCCGCGCGACAGACACCATGATGGCCGGTAAAACCGCTGTTGTCTGTGGCTATGGTGATGTGGGCAAAGGCTCTGCGGCTTCCTTGCAGGGCGCGGGTGCGCGGGTGAAGGTGACGGAAATTGATCCGATCTGCGCGCTTCAGGCCGCGATGGACGGCTTTGAAGTGGTGGCGCTGGAAGATGTGGTTTCCTCGGCGGATATTTTTGTAACGACCACTGGCAATAAAGACGTGATCCGCATCGAGCATATGCGCGAGATGAAGGACATGGCGATCGTTGGCAACATTGGCCATTTTGATAATGAAATCCAGGTTGCGGCGCTGAAAAACCACAAATGGACCAACATTAAAGACCAGGTGGACATGATCGAAATGCCCTCCGGCAACCGGATGATCCTGCTGTCGCAAGGCCGCCTTTTGAACCTTGGCAACGCCACCGGCCATCCATCCTTCGTGATGTCCGCCAGCTTTACCAATCAGGTGTTGGCGCAGATCGAGCTGTGGGAGAACGACGGAAAATATAAAAACGAGGTTTATATCCTGCCCAAGCATCTGGACGAAAAAGTCGCGCGCTTGCACCTTGATCGCATCGGGGTGACGCTTTCCAAGCTGTCTGACGAGCAGGCCGATTATATCGGCGTGAGCGCGGATGGGCCGTTTAAGCCCGAGCATTACCGCTATTAATGGTGGCTAATCCTACCCATCGGGGCGCTCCTTTTTGGGGCGCTCTTTTTAATGCGAATCAAATTTTACGGGCTATTTGGTTGTTTGGCGCGGCGACCTTTGTTACATATAGCTAACGGTTCGGGCAGAAGCCCCTTTGGGAACATCAGGTTCCATCACCCCCACATTTTTGCAGTTGGCCGCGAGGTTGGGCGAGGCGCAGAGCATAGGCTTTGCGTGGGTGGACGGAGGGGCGGCTTGCGCAAGCTGCCCTTCCGGCTTTTTCACTTCCATAACTATTAGTGATTACCTGACAACCAGCCAATAATGGCCTATGGGGTCTTGGCTTGTCTTCACGAATATTTGGCGATTGATCGAAATCAAAGAACCGGCTTCGCATCGGGCGCTTGGTTGCCTTGTTACCAATTTATTCGAGGAGAAAGAAAATGAAGAGAATTGCAAAAACCTTTGCGGTTGCCACCCTCGCATTGGGGGCTTTCTCGATACCGGCTTTGGCCGATACCGATGCTGGCGTAACCGTATTCGTGGACCTGTGGGATGCCGGTGCCAATATGGAAACCTTTAGCGATCATCGCATTGTAGATGGCGTGCCGCGCTATCAGGACAGCATGGGGGTAATGGTTTCCGCCGCCACCATTCCTGCGGGCGAGGTCACCTTTAAGGCGGTGAATAGCTCGACGGATATCGTGCATGAGATGGTGGTGGCTGCCCTGCCGGATATGGCAGCCGGTCTGCCCTATGAAGAAGATATCGCACGGGTGAACGAGGATGTGGACGGGGCCAATCTGGGCGAGGTGGCCGAGCTGGAACCGGGGGAAGCCGGCAGCTTGACCATTCGGCTCCAGCCGGGAACATATGTGCTATATTGCAATATTGCGGGCCATTATGCCTCGGGCATGTGGACCCTTCTAACGGTTGAATAAATCACCACAAAAGGGCTTGAAAAGACGGGGCGGCCATCCGCCCCGTCTGGGTTAAAACGCAGCCAATACTGCTCCAATTACGGTGCTGCCAAGGGTGGCATATCCGCCATCAATCAAAGTGAGCGTGCGCGGTTTCATGCCATATGCGTGGTTGGTTACAATCCACGGGCTCGCCATAAATGCCCCGATCCCAAAGCCCGCCAAAGCGCCTTTGCCAATGCTTTCAATCCCGGCCATTGAAAAGCCGTGCCGCATCATGCCCGCCACAATCAGCAGCATGATAAAGCTAATGATAAACGGCCCCGGGCTTTTCATCGCGCCCTCCTCGACCTGTTCTGGCGTGATCCCTGTGGCCTTCATCCACGGCTTTCCCAGCGCGCCATACCATGCGCCGCCAAACATAAATGCGGCCACGGCAGCGGCCAATACTGATAGTATTTCCATGATTACTACCCCTTTTTTGTTTGTTATATTACATGGTTTTGCTGAAAAACAAAATTGCGGCTTCAATAAACA